>NZ_JBYTCJ010000003.1:167994-242885 GCF_058790155.1 Neobacillus sp. FW104-15D2 | reverse complement strand
GGCAGAATATAAATCTTGTACAACTTTAATGGAAGTAAAAGCAGAAGTAGATCGTGTTATCTATCATTACAACAATCATCGTTATCAATGGGGTTTAAACAAAATGACCCCGGTACAATACCGGGGCCACCTATTAGCAATATAGGCTCTTTTATATGACTGTCCGAATTAAGGGGTATATATCAGACGAATGCGCATCTTTTTTTATGCGTTAAATAATTTAAAATATTTAAAAAATTATTTCATATTTAGGTTATAAATGGTAAAATTAGAAAACAATTAGGCCTTGTCGTTATTTGCCGAAGGTTTAGTTGCAGATTTTTGTAAGCACTTACATATCTTGTACAAATCGGAAGGAGGTAATTTTTATGTTAGGATTTTTGCAACGCATAGGAAAGTCGTTAATGCTTCCTATCGCAGTGTTGCCTGCAGCTGCTCTTTTGCTGCGCCTTGGCCAGCCGGACTTATTGGATATTAAATTTATTTCGGCTGCGGGTGACGCTGTATTCTCCAATCTGGCATTGTTATTTGCCATTGGTGTAGCAATTGGTTTATCCAAAGATGGCAATGGTGCCGCCGCTCTTGCAGGTGCCATTGGATATTTTGTTTTAACCAAGGGAGCAGGTGCCATTAATGAGGACATAAATATGGGAGTTTTGGGAGGTATCATCTCCGGTATAACAGCAGGGCTCCTTTATAACAGGTATTCTGAGGCGAAACTTCCAGATTGGCTCGGCTTCTTTGGGGGCCGCCGTTTTGTCCCGATTATTACATCGTTAACGATGATTGTTCTCGCCGCTATTTTTGGTTATGTTTGGCCGCCAATTCAGGATGTTATTAATGGAGTAGGTAAGTGGATTACCGGTGCAGGCGCAGTTGGAGTAGGTGTATTTGGATTATTAAACCGTCTCCTTATTCCTCTTGGTCTTCACCATGTATTGAATACTCTTGTGTGGTTCGAGTTTGGTTCATTTACGGATGCAGCAGGCAAGGTAGTAAAAGGGGACTTATCCCGTTTCTTTGCTAAAGATCCTTCTGCCGGTGTATTTATGACAGGGTTCTTCCCTATTATGATGTTCGGTCTTCCTGCCGCAGCATTTGCAATGATTGCAGCAGCGAAGAAAGAACGCAGGAAAACAGTTACAGGTATGCTGATTGGTCTTGCCTTTACCTCTTTCCTTACTGGTATCACCGAACCAATTGAATTTTTATTTATGTTCCTTTCTCCAGTTCTATATGGAGTCCATGCAGTGCTGACTGGATTAGCTATGTCCATTACTTATCTTCTTGGAATCCATCATGGATTCGGGTTCTCAGCGGGTGCTATCGACTATGTACTAAACTATGGAATAGCACAAAAGCCGTTACTTCTTTTATTAGTAGGGATTATATATGGAGCTCTCTATTTCGTTATCTTCTACTTCCTCATCAAAAAGCTGGATTTAAAAACCCCTGGCCGGGAAGACGATGTAGAAGGAGAGTTTACGGAAAATAGGGCATCAAAGGGTAATTATCATGAATTAGCTGTTGGCTATCTTTATGCCTTAGGCGGAAAAGGCAATATCGTTGATATTGATAACTGTGTCACCCGTCTTCGGCTGAAGGTAAAAGACACAAGTGCAGTCAATGAAAATGAGTTAAAAAGGCTTGGTGCAAGAGGAGTTATTAAGCTGAACAAGACCGATCTTCAGGTTGTTGTTGGAACAGATGTTGAATTTGTTTCAAATGAATTGAAAAAACTATAACCATTAAAACGGCCTGGCGGTATTTATCGCCAGGTTTTTTCAATGAAGGAGAGATGATATGATATGAAACGTTTACTTGATTGCACAGCATCTGATTTTGAATCCATGAATGGCCAGGAGTTAAAGCAGTCTATACGAGCATCGGAAGGAAGAACGATTGTTTCCGAGGTAATCGGAAGCTTTACGCCTTATTATCCGCCTGTGACGAATGCAGAATTGGCGTCAGCGTTTGGTGCTGATATGATCCTTTTAAATCTTTTTGATGTCTTTCGTCCATCGATGGAGGGACTTCCGGAAACCAAGCCGGATGATATTGTGAGAACCCTAAAGAAGCTGACAGGCCGTCCAGTCGGTCTTAACCTTGAACCAGTTGATCTTCAGGCAAAAAGGCTGGAAACTCTTACTCAGCTTCCGGAAGGAAGACAGGCTTCTGAGGAATCACTTAAGAAGGCCAAAGAGCTTGGTTTTGACTTTGTATGTTTAACTGGGAATCCTAAAACGGGTGTTACAAATTCGGAGATTTTAGCTGCTATTCAAAAAACTAGGAGTGTTTTTGGGGAAGAAGGCCTTATTATCGCTGGAAAAATGCACGGTGCTGGTGTTTCAGGAGAAACGGGAAGACAGATGATGAGTGAAGAAACCCTTCATGCATTTATCGAAGCTGGTGCGGATATCGTTTTAATCCCCTCGCCAGGGACTGTTCCAGGTTTCACGGTAGAAAATACGGCAAAATTAGTAGACATTGTTCAGCAAAAAGGGGCACTTGCTATTTTGACTACCGGAACAAGCCAGGAAGGTGCAGATGAAAGTACGATAAGACAAATTGCCTTAAACAGTAAAATGGCAGGTGCGGACATGTTCCATATTGGAGATGCTGGAGTTGCCGGGATAGCTATACCTGAGAACATTATGGCCTACTCCATAGTGGTCAGAGGAAAGCGCCATACATATGTCCGGATGGCATCCTCTGTTTTAAGATAGGGTTTATCCTAAACCTGTCACATAACGGCTATTGTTAAAAGGGTAATTTTATGGTAAATTTAAAATACTGCGAAATGTACGCTTAACAGGAGGTGGCCTTCATGCATGCATTAATCGTTACATTATTAGTAATCGTAAGTATCGCCCTTATTATTGTTGTCTTACTTCAATCAGGAAAAAGTGCTGGTTTGTCCGGATCAATTTCCGGAGGAGCAGAGCAATTATTCGGTAAGCAAAAAGCCCGCGGAGTCGATTTGATCCTTCACAGGATTACGGTCGTATTATCCGTTTTATTCTTTGTTCTTGCCATTGCCGTAACTTACTTCAAAATCTAATAGAATAACTAAACCCGGTATTGCCGGGTTTTTATTTTGGATGAGTGAGGAAAAATTTAACATTACATATAATATAATGTAAAATGCCTTTGGGGGAACAGATGAAAATAAGTCTAGAAGCTGCCAAGGAACATTTAAAGAACCGCGAGGAAGTACTGTGTTCACTTTTTTGTACGATAGAAACAGGCTATAAGGTCTGGAATTTTAATAACTACAACTGAGAAAGTACTTTTTTTGCTGACTATATGTTTGGAAAAGGGCTGAAATGGAAGTATGAGTACAGCCAAATCTCCAGATTTAGTGAAACAAGAGGCATAGTTTTAGAAATTGTTCCCGTTCCCTTTAATAAGAAACTAGTAATGGATTATAAGGAAGAGTTTATTGTCTTTACAAATTTTTCAACCCCATCCAAAGTAAGCGGCTTTTTATCTTTAGTACAAGCAAAACTAAAATAATCAAAAAAAGCCTTCATACTTCTGTTCAAGGGAGTCCGGAGGCTTTTTTCTGGAATGTTCATAGTCCCTTTGCTTACACTATAAAAGATGATTAAGAATAAAGGGGTTTATATAGATGCGAATTTCAATGCCAAAACCATTTACTTTTGAAGCTGGAAAAAGAGCTGTCCTGCTGCTGCATGGCTTTACAGGGAACTCTGCCGATGTAAGGATGCTGGGAAGATATCTTGAAAAGAAAGGCTATACCTCCCATGCCCCTCATTATAAGGGACACGGTGTTCCGCCGGAAGAGTTGGTTCACACAGGGCCTGAAGACTGGTGGAAGGATGTAATGGAAGGCTACAGCTTTCTGAAAAATAAAGGCTATGAGGAAATTGCCGTAGCAGGCTTGTCACTTGGCGGCGTATTTTCCTTGAAATTAGGTTACACTGTACCTGTGAAGGGTATTATTCCAATGTGCGCGCCTATGTATATAAAAAGTGAAGATGTGATGTATCAGGGTGTTTTAGATTATGCCCGTGAATATAAAAAGCATGAACGAAAATCTCCGGAAGTAATCGAAGAGGAAATGAAGGCTTTTCAAAAAACGCCAATGGGAACACTTAAGGCTCTTCAGGGATTAATTAGCGATGTCCGTGAGCATGTTGATATGATTTATACACCTACATTTGTGGTACAGGCCCGGAATGATCATATGATTAATCCAGAGAGCGCCAATATTATTTATAACAATGTGGAGTCCAACTTCAAAGAAATTAAATGGTATGAAGAATCGGGTCACGTTATTACTCTTGATAAAGAGCGTGAACAGCTCCATGAGGATATTTATATGTTTTTAGAAAGGCTAAACTGGCAAGACTAATAAGTAAAATTTAATCACTATTTTACTGGAACTAGCCAGCTTCAGCGCCCAGCGCTTAGTGTCTGCCTTATTTTTTCTGCGACGAGTAGTGAAGTGTTCATGTGCTAAATGCCTATTCAGAGATGCTGATGTTCAGCTCGTCGAAAGCCGCATAATGTATTAATGAAGAAGTACACGATGTTATATAGGTAGTTGCTAGGTTAAACGGAGGCTTTAGCTTTAAAAGGAGGAATTTGCTTGGAAGAAAATATTCAACAGCATGTTGATAAGCTTTTGCAATATATGAGAGATGAAGCCTACAAGCCGCTGACTGTTCAGGAGCTTGAAGAGGCTTTTGGAATTGCGGACTCTGGAGATTTTAAGGAGTTTGTTAAAGCACTTGTTCAGATGGAGGAAAAGGGGCTTGTCGTCCGTACTCGCAGCAACCGCTACGGCCTGCCGCAAAAAATGAACCTGATTCGGGGCAGACTGTCTGGACATGCAAAGGGCTTTGCTTTTGTTATTCCGGATGAACCAGGAATGGATGATATTTTCATTCCTCCAAATGAAACGAATAATGCCATGCATGGAGATACAGTGCTTGCCAGGGTTTCAACAGAGACCTCCGGACAAAGACGTGAAGGTTCGATTGTCCGTATTCTAGAACGGGGTATTCAGCAGATTGTCGGTACGTACACAGAAAGTAAAAATTTCGGATTTGTTCTTCCCGACGACAAGAAGTTTACGAGTGATATTTTCATTCCTAAGTCAGCCGCTAAAGGAGCAGTTGAAGGCCATAAGGTAGTGGTGAAACTTACAACATATCCTGAAGGCCGAAAGAGCGCAGAGGGTGAAGTTGTTGAGATTCTCGGCCATAAGAATGATCCGGGTGTGGACATTTTATCTGTTATTCATAAGCATGGCCTGCCGCTCGCTTTTCCTGATGAAGTTTTGGAGCAGGCAAATGAAACGCCGGATGAAATCGATGAAAGCGAATTGGCAAACCGACGTGATTTGCGCGGACAAACCATCGTTACAATAGATGGTGAAGATGCCAAGGATCTGGATGATGCTGTTACTGTAACAAAGCTTGAAAATGGCAACTACAAGCTCGGTGTACATATAGCAGATGTCAGCAATTATGTCACGGAAGGTTCGCCTATTGATGTGGAAGCGGAGGAACGTGGAACCAGTGTTTATTTAGTAGACCGGGTTATCCCAATGATTCCCCACCGTCTTTCGAATGGAATATGCTCCTTAAATCCTAAGGTAAACCGTCTTACTCTATCATGCGATATGGAAATTACCTCTGAAGGCACTGTTGTCAATCATGAAATTTTTCAGAGTGTAATCAAAACGACTGAACGGATGACCTATAGTGATGTAAATAAAATTCTTGTTGATAAAGATGAAGAAACACGCAGCCGATATGAAGCTCTTGTGCCAATGTTTGAATTGATGGAAGAACTCGCTTCTATCCTTCGGGGAAAGAGAATGAACCGTGGAGCCATTGATTTTGATTTCAAAGAATCAAAGGTTTTGGTTGATGAGGAAGGAAAGCCGTCTGATGTCGTGCTTCGGGAACGGTCTGTAGCAGAACGTTTAATTGAGGAATTTATGCTTGCTGCCAATGAAACAGTGGCGGAGCATTTCCACTGGATGGAAGTTCCGTTTATCTATAGAATTCATGAAGATCCTAAAGAAGATAAATTGAGACGTTTCTTCGAATTTATAACGAACTTTGGTTATATTGTCAAAGGTACAGCCAATAATGTTCACCCAAGGGCCTTACAGGAGATTATTGAAGAGGTACAGGGCAAGCCGGAGGAAATGGTAATATCAACAGTTATGCTTCGCTCTATGCAGCAGGCAAAGTATTATCCTGAAAGTTTGGGACACTTTGGGCTATCAACAGAGTTTTATACCCACTTTACATCTCCAATCCGCCGTTATCCGGATTTAATAGTCCACCGCTTAATCAGGACCTATTTAATCGACGGAAAACTGAATGAAGCCGTTAGAGCAAAATGGAATGCAAGGCTTCCTGAAATTGCCGATCATACCTCTAAAATGGAACGCCGAGCTGTAGATGCGGAACGCGAAACAGATGAATTGAAGAAAGCGGAATACATGGAGGATAAAATTGGTGAGGAGTATGATGGCATTATAAGCTCAGTTACCAATTTCGGTATGTTCGTTGAACTGCCAAATACGATTGAAGGGCTTGTCCATGTCAGCTACATGACGGATGATTATTATCGTTTTGATGAACGCCAGTTTGCGATGATTGGTGAGCGCACCGCGAACGTCTTCCGAATTGGTGATGAAATTACAGTCAGGGTAGTAAAGGTTAACAAGGATGAACGGTCGATCGACTTTGAAATTGTCGGCATGAAAGGTAAGAGACCGGAAAGGCCTTCAGCTCCTAAAGTATTTAAAACAGGCAGTGACTCGAAAAAGCCCCGCCGTGGCAGGGATGAAGGTCCAAGCGCTGTAGGAAGAGGAGCAGGCTCTGATTCTGATAAGCCAAAAGCGAAAAAGAAAAGAAAATTTTACGATAATGTCCCTAAAAATAAAAGCACAAAGCGGAAAAATAAACGCTGAGAAAGGAAGAGAGGGCCGTTTCGGCTCTCTCCTTCGTTGTAGGGGAGAAGGGAATCTGCTAAAATAAAGGCAATGTAAGGGGGAAGAAACATGCCAAAGGGTATAGGTAAGGTTCTGGCACAAAATAAAAAGGCATACCATGACTTTTTTATCGAAGAAACATATGAAGCTGGCATTGTTCTGCAAGGAACAGAAATTAAGGCTATCCGTGCTGGACGCATTAACTTAAAGGATTCCTACTGCAGGATTCAAAATAATGAAATCTTTTTATACAGCATGCATGTGAGCCCGTATGAGCAGGGAAACCGCTATAATCATGATCCATTGCGGACAAGAAAGCTCTTGCTGCACGGCCGTGAAATTGCCAAGCTCTTGGGTGAAACAAAGCAGGCGGGATATGCACTTATTCCTTTAAAGCTGTATTTGAAAAATGGTTTTGCCAAAGTTTTAATTGGTCTTGCAAAGGGTAAAAAGCATTATGACAAGCGTGAGGATTTAAAGCAGAAAGAAGCCAAACGCGATATCGAGCGCGCTTTCCGCGATCGGCAGAAAATATAGCCAATTGCGCCTTTGTTAGTCTCTGCTTACAGATACTTACAATTGAATTTTTCTGTAACTGTGATATACTTATTTATGTCGCAGGGATGCGGCAACGACTTAATGCTCAGCTAAAGCTGAGATTCCGACGTTTTCTTATATATGGGGACGCTACGGATTCGACAGGGATAGTTCGAGCTTAGGTTGCGAGTCGAGGGGATCGGCCTCGTAAAAACGTCAAAGCCATAACTGGCAAAACTAACAACAACCTCGCTTTCGCAGCTTAATACTGCATAGCGGTTCCTCCCTCCATCGCCCATGTGGTAGGGTAAGGGACTCACTCTAAGTGGGCTACGCCGGATTCCACCGCCTGAGGATGAAGGAAGAGAACAACCAGGCTAGCTGACTGGACGCCTGTCGACAGGCATATGGATCAGTGAAGCGCCAATATGTCGACTACACTCGTAGAAGCTTAAGTGCCGATGTTTCTGGACGTGGGTTCGATTAGTAATTAGTCGCCTTATGTGGTAACACATAAGTGATAATTCGGCTTTATCGGTGAAACCTAACCCGCTTTAGCGGCAAGGCAATGCCGAGCGGTATGTGGAGCAATCCAACAGCCGTGTATCGACTTATAGGCTGCCACTTTAGTGGTAGTACTAGGATGCGAAATCAACTCCTAATGGAGAAAATCTATGTTTCGCATAATACGCCGGAGGACCTGTAATCAGGTTCAAGATATAGTCAGTGCCATGACGAAAGCATGGAAGAGCACGTCCCACCGTCTCCACCATACATAGGTGGATAAAGCCTAGCAATTTTAAAATTGCTAGGCTTTTTTATTTTAGCTAATCAGAATTTATATCTATAAATTCTGAACGCATAAGCAAAACTAAGGCATCCGCCAAAAAGGACTTGGCGAATGCCAAGTTTTTCTAAGGTTAAGTTAAATGATGTTGTAGATAAAAGGGATTAGGTTGCTTCCTCAATAATAATTTACATAATGAAAATCTATAAAGCAATTTTGTCGAATTTAGTTGTCTGAAAATGTCGATAATTTGATCTTTTAAATTAGGTATATTTAACTATATAATCAACTTGCAAGTAGTTCTTAAGTACCGATAAATTTGAGAGTCTACTTGCATAATAACTTTCAATAGAATAAACAGAAGGGCAAACTACCTGAAAGGGTAAGGCGCAAAGCTATAGGGGCTAAAGCGAAATGCAATGCCAGCCAGCTGCACTTAAGATATTTAAGAGCCCTTTTACCTTAATAAAAGGGCTCTTAATATTTATGCGCAATCCTTTCTCTGCTTTAAGATTTTTGAAAATCTATGGAGGATGGTGAACGAAATGAAATTTAAAATTACAATGTTTTTATTTTTCGCGGCTATGTTTGTTTTATCTGCAGCATCTGCTTACAAGCTTGACTAAATCTGTCTAAAATCTGATTAATAGGAGGATTAAAAATGAAATTGCTTAATCTTTTAAGTCGATTTTTAATGGGACCATCCTTCGCTTGGAAGTTAGACTGATTTAAAGATCAGATGAAGTATTTCTGGGCCATGGAAAAGAGTTTAGTTTAGGGCCGGAGGAGGCTAACTCCGGCTCCTTTGCCTGTTATTTAAGAGCATTTGGGGTGAATGATATGTTTGTTGATAGCATTATTATAGGAATTATCGCTTCATTAATTATGGGTGGAAGTTTGCAGCAGCTTGTTACTGTTAAACTTATTCATCCCTGGCTGATTGCAGTCTCTTTTATTATTCAGTTTGGTGCCATTTATATTTTCCCTGAACATTTATTGATGGCAGTTTGTGCTAGTACCATCGGACTTTTAATTTTCTGCCTGGTGAACTATAAGGATAAAGGTTTTAAGTATATGGTAATCGGTATTTTTATGAATGTACTGGTGATGCTGGCCAACAAGGGGAGAATGCCTGTTGATGTTCAAGCGGCAAAAGCATTATCGCCTGAAGACTTCCCTGCATTTATGGCAGGTGAATACGGAAAACATATACCGATATCAGCCCATACCCATTTGAATTTTTTAGGTGATATTTTCTTCCTCCAGTATCCATATCCTCGGCCGATTATTATAAGTCTTGGGGATATTGTTTTATCCATTGGTGTAATTCTCTTTTTATATAAAGCAATGGCAAAAAGTAATAAAAAGTCTAAGGAAGTGGTGGGGTATGGAGCGTAACTTATTGCTAAATAGCTATCAAGTGTTATGCTTATCCATATTTTTGTTTCTCTCTTTTCTTTTATATCAGCCAATTAATGAAAGCACCTGGATTCTCGTTATTACCTTTGCGGGTGCTGCAACCCTATTTGATGAGCGCCCCATTGTTCTTCCATCTAGCGATAACTTATCATTAGTTACCCCATTGCTGTTTACCGCCGGTGTTTTATATGGTGTTTTTTCTATTTTTTTAATTAATATTTGTATGGTTGCTTTTCTAATTATGATAAATCCAAAAAAGTGGGTTTCACACGCTTTTAATGGGATTCAGTACAGCCTTTCAGGTTATATAGGCTTTTTCTTCTTTAACCTGTTATTTAACCCGAAAATGGATTCCTTGATTACTAATCTTCCCGCTTTTATCTCTTATGCGATTAGCTTTTTTATATCAAATGTTTTATTTTTATCTATTTATCTTTGCCTGCGTTCAAGAAAATCTATTGTAAACTTTTTGAAAATTTTCTTAGAAAGAAAAGCGGTTCTTATTTATTTTACTATGATGGCTTTAGGCCTTATTATGGCGGTAGTAGTGCGTGAAGAAGGCATTTTAGGAATAATTTTATTTTGTTTAATCATGTGGACTTTAGGAGTTTCCTATAGAAGTTATTATCAAATGTTTGATCATTTTCGTTCTTTAAGTGAGAAGGATGAGCTTACAAAGTTGTTCAATCACCGTTACTTCCAGGAAAATCTCGACATAACTATAAAAAACGAGGAGAAAGGTGCTCTCCTTTTAATAGATCTTGACCATTTTAAAGTATTTAATGACACTTTTGGCCACCCGGAAGGTGATAAATTACTGAGGGAGCTGGCAGGAATACTAACTGATACAATTCCTTCAAGTGGTATTGTATGCCGATATGGAGGAGAGGAGTTTGCTATTATTCTCCCAGGTGAAGATACCAATTCCGCCATTCAAATTGCAGAGGATATTCGAAGAGTAGTATCTGAACATCCTTTTAAAGGAAGAGAACATATGCCTCAGAAGAAGATTACTGTTTCGATTGGCATTTCAACATTCCCTGATATGGGCCACTCCAGAGAACAATTAATTATGCTTGCTGACCAGGCATTATATAAAACAAAATACAGCAGCCGAAACAGAGTCCAGCTGTATACCTCAGTTATTGATGAATTAAAAGGCAATTATCAATTTGATTCTGACGAGGAAGAAGAAGTAATTCAAACATTAAAGACATTTTTAATGATTATAAATTCAAAAGATCGTTATACCTATGGACATACAGAAAGAATTATGGAATATTCTGAACGGCTGGCTAGGAAAATTGGCCTTTCTAAAACAGAAGTTAAGAATATCCGCTATGGTGCCCTTATTCATGATATAGGTAAGGTTGAAGTACCAACGGAAGTCTTAAATAAAACCTCTAAGCTTACGAATAGTGAGTGGGAAACCATTAAAATGCATGTCATCTGGGGAGAGCAGATGGTTCAATCGATTAAAGAGCTTAAGGATTGCTTGCCGATGATTAGGCATCACCACGAACGATATGATGGAAAAGGATATCCAGACCAGCTTAGCAGTGAGTCTATCCCGCTTGCGGCACGAATTTTAACAATAGCAGATTGTTTCGATGCGATGACTACTAATCGCCCGTATCAAAAAGCAATCTCTCCTGGAGAAGCTATTGATGAAATCATTCGCTGCTCTGGTACACAATTTGACCCGCAATTAGTTCAGCCTTTCATCGAAGTAATTTCCGAATTAAAACCGGAACTCCAACTCTTTTATAAAAAGGAAGCATAATTTTAAACCTATGAAACCATAATGTATGTCGAAAGAAATGCCTAGAGTGAAAATCAAAAGACAAGTTTATAAATGTAATAAAAAAGAAGACCCGTCGGTCTTCTTTTTTATTAAACAGTAAACTTTTTAATAGCATTATTTAAATCATTAATTTCGTCGTTTAACTTTGTTGCTGAATCTGAAACAACTTGAATAGCTCTTTGTTGTTCTTCGATAGAAGAAGTTACTTCTTCTGTGGAAGCAGCAGTTTGCTGACTTACGGCAGCAATACTTTCGATTGAAGCTGTCAGACTTTCTTTTGCATTAAGTAAACCTTGCATATCCAGGCTAACGGTAGATATGGAAGAAAGAATATTTTGTATGGATTCGGCAATTAAGTTAAAAGAAGCTTCAGTATTGTTTACGGCAGTATTTTGCTCTTTCACGGTAGAAGAGGTTTTTTCAATCTCAGAATTTACAATACTTGTTTCTGCTTCGATTCCGCTAAGTGTCACTTTAACTTGTTTAGTCGCTTCTGATGTTTGTTCAGCCAGTTTTCGAACTTCTTCTGCCACAACAGCAAAACCTTTTCCGTGTTCTCCTGCACGTGCCGCTTCAATACTGGCATTTAGAGCTAACAAATTTGTTTGATTGGATATATCATTAATCGTTCCAACAATAGATTCAATTTCTTTTACTTTGTTTACTAGACTTTCTGTAACTTGTCGTACACCGATAATTAAACTATCAGTTTGGTGAGACTTTTCTTTTAGTACTTCAACATTCCTTAGGCCTTGTTCATTTGATTCTTTAACTTCATTTGAGGAATTCAGCATTTGTTGATTTTTTTCGTATAGACTTTCAATTTGTTTCGCAAACTCAATGGTAATATGATTTGTATCATCTGAATCAGAAGCTTGCTGGACAGTTCCTCTAGTTATTTCATCTATTGCCCTTGAAATTTCATCCCCTGAGGCAGTCGTTTCCTCAGCAATGGCAGACAGATTTAAAGAAGTGGAGCTTATCTCTGAAATTGAAGTCTCTACACGGCTAATCAGTTCTTTAAGATGGGTAACCATAGAGTTAAAACTCTTATTTAGAGTGCCAATTTCGTCCTTACGTTTATTTTCAGTTAATGAAATGGCTAAATTGCCATCTGAAACCTCAGATACTTGTTTTGTAAGTTTGGAAATAGGCGAGGCAAGATGCCGGGAGAAAAGTAAAGTTAATATACTTCCTAGTATTAGGGCAGCCCCCAACGTAATTAATAGCACCATTAATAAATCATTTGCAGGTTTATTAAAATCCATTTTATAGGTTCCTGCAGTTACTGCCCAGCCCCAATGAGGATCCATTTCGCTATATGTAATTTTTTCACCAAATTTCTTATCATTCTGTGGAAGGCTCCAAATATAGGTCACAAAACCGCCGCCCGATTTAGCTGTCTTTATTTGCTGCTGCACAAATAAATGACCATTTTGATCTTTGGTATTCCAAACATTTTTGCCCTCAAGTGTCGGGTGAACCACTTCGTTGCCTTTCTCATCATAAGCAAGGAAATACCCATTTGCACCCAGATTAACCGGACTCTTTATTTTGCGAGTTCCATCAGCCTGCTTTGGACCAACTAAGGTTTCCTTAACTCTATCCTGTGCTTCCTCAAGAGTTAGGTTGCCGTTCTCTACTTCCTTGTTCATATTATCAATTTGCTGAATAGCCATTTCAACGCCATTTTTTAAAGTGGTTTTTCCTAATTCATTAAGTCCATCTTTTGCGTTTAAATAGCCGACGATGCCTATTATTAAGCTTGGAACTGCTAATAGTAAAAGTGAAATGCTAATTAATTTAAACTTTATTGTTCTCATGTTATTAAATTTTCCCCTTCTTAATCGTAGTTGTTCATGATGATTGTTGACTTTTACCCCCTAATATATCGAGCCTCCCTTTTATGTCGTATTCTGGATGCTAAGTAAACTTTTTAAAAATTCTTCTTATAATTAGTATCGGATAAAAAGCCCGACCATGAAGAGTTTTGAATTAAATTAAAACAGGCAGGGCTGTCTAATTCAATTTGCAATAGTATAACTATAAATATAGAGAATTCTGATAATGGATTGACAGTAAATCTGCTGAAATGGTAATATTTTCTCCTGTGACTCTGTAAATGGGAGGGGGAAACTGTTTGATTACAGTAAAAGGGTTAGGAAAATCATTTAAAGTAGCAAAGCGAAAAGAAGGCTTGCGCCAATCTATGCAGTCTTTATTTCATCGCGAATATACAAAAGTGCAGGCGCTAAAGGATATTTCTTTTTCTATTGAGCCGGGGGAAATAGTCGGTTACATAGGGCCAAACGGTGCTGGCAAATCAACCACAATTAAAATCATGAGCGGAATATTGGTTCCGGACCAGGGAAGCTGTTCGATTATGGGATACACACCCTGGAAGGAACGCGTCGCCTATGTAAAAAACATTGGGGTCGTATTTGGACAGCGGTCTCAGCTGTGGTGGGATGTTCCTGTAATCGATTCCTTCGAACTTCTTCGTGATATATACAAGGTTTCACCCCAAGATTACAAACCAAATGTCGACCTCCTAGTTGAAACACTTCATCTTCAGGATATACTCTACACACCTGTGAGACAGCTAAGCTTAGGACAGCGAATGCGATGTGAAATAGCAGCCTCGCTTATTCATAATCCCCAAATCTTATTTTTGGACGAACCAACCATTGGACTCGATGCCGTTTCTAAATTGGCTGTTCGTCAATTTATTAAAACCATTAATAAAGAAAAGGGAATTACAGTTATACTGACTACCCATGATATGAACGATATAGAAGCATTAGCTAACCGTGTTATCTTAATTGGCAAGGGAAGCCTGCTGTTTGATGGAAACCTGAATGAACTGCGCGGTAAATTTGGGACTCAGAAAACGATTGTTGCGGATTATCAGCAAAACTATAACCCTATTCAGATACCTGGTGCATCTATTGTATCCTGGACACCGGAACGAACCATTTTAAATGTGGACACCGACAAGGCTGCCATCTCAGAAGTAATTACACAATTATCGAGTCAGCTTGAACTGATTGATGTTTCGATTGAGGGGAAGCCAATCGAGGAAGTAGTTTTACAGCTTTATAAGGAGTACCAAATATGAAGACCTATTACTCCATCTTGAGACTTCGTCTGCAAATAGGCTTGCAATATCGGACTGCCGCCTGGGCAGGAATCGCAACACAATTTTTCTTTGGAATTATTCAGATTATGGTGTTTGAAGCGTTTTATCAGCACTCAGCACATACTCCTCCTATTTCTTTAAAAGAATTAATTACCTATCTTTGGCTGCAGCAGGCCTTTCTTGCCTTTATAATGTTGTGGTTTCGCGATAACGAACTGTTTAATCTGATAACAAGCGGCAATATTGCTTATGAGCTTTGCAGGCCTGCCGGTATTTATGGCTATTGGTTTGCAAGGCTCCTGGCCCAGCGATTATCGAGTGCACTTTTAAGATGCTTTCCCATTTTACTTATAGCATTTTGTATTCCCGAGCCACACCGTATAACTTTGCCGCCAAGCGGAACCTCGTTTGTTTTGTTCCTTGCTGCATTGTTGCTCGGGCTTCTTGTCTTAGTGGCTATTTCTATGTTCATATATATATCGGTCTTTGTAACGATGTCTCCGGCAGGATCAACTCTTATTTTTGCAGTGGTGGGTGAATTTTTTTCCGGAATAATCATTCCCATTCCGCTCATGCCAGAGTGGCTTCAAAAAGTGACCAGCTGGATGCCTTTTCATTTAACAGCAGACTTTCCATTCAGAGTTTATTCTGGTCACATTCCTCCGACAGAGGCTGCAATGGGTGTCTTGGCTCAAATAATTTGGCTGGTTCTTCTTGTTGGTACAGGAATGTTTGCCTTGGAAAAAGTTCTAAGAAGAGTAGTGGTTCAGGGGGGATAAGAAATGAATCTTTATTTTAAATATTTCAAGATGCTTTTGAATTCCCAGATGCAGTATAGGGCTTCCTTTTGGCTCTTATGTATTGGCCAGTTTTTTACTCCCTTTGTTATGTTTGCTGGAATGTATTTTCTGTTTGAGCGCTTTGGCCAAATTAAAGGATGGGATTTCTTTGAGGTGGCCCTTTGCTTTGCAGTGATTCATATGGCCTTTTCAATTAGTGAATGCCTAGCAAGGGGATTTGATTCATTTTCGAATTTAGTTATTAAAGGCGAGTTTGACCGGATTCTCGTCCGGCCAAGAAGTACAGTCTTACAGATACTTGGTTCCAACATTGAATTTACAAGAGTCGGACGGCTTATGCAAAGCGTGATTGTATTGATCTGGGCTGTAAGGAATATAGCGGTAGATTGGGACATTTTTAAGTTGATCACTCTTTTCTTTATGGTTACAGGCGGTGTTTTTATTTTTACAGGCATATTCATACTGGCAGCTACCATGTGCTTTTGGACCGTCCAAGGACTGGAGGTAGCCAATGTATTTACCGATGGCGGCAAAGAAATGGCTCAATATCCATTAAATATATATCAAAAATGGATTATCCGGTTTTTTACATATGTCATTCCGTTCGGCTGTGTGAACTATCTCCCGCTTCTGTATATCCTTGGTAAAAGCAATGGCGACAGCGATTTGCTTTATATGATGATGCCTGCTGCGGGAGTCCTTTTTATTCTTCCATGTTTAGCCGTCTGGCTTTTTGGAGTAAAACATTATAGATCGACGGGGTCTTAATAGTGAGAAAAGAAGGAGCCACTGGGGCTCCTTCTTTTATATTTTTAAAGCCTTTTGTTGGCAATGTTTATGGGTGCGGAAAGCGAGCGCCGTGAGTGAAAATCAACAGTCAAGTTTAACAAGAGTCTATTTAATAAATCATTTCTTCATCATGGTAATATTTAAACTCCAGTAAATTATTAGCGGGATCAATCAGGAAAAAGGTTAAATGTTCCTCTCTTCTTCCAGGGAACCGGACCATTGGCTCCTGAAAGAAGCTTAGCTTCTGGGTAAGGGCATGCTCCAGGGTTTGATTATATTCTTCTTTATTCATAAAAGTAATGCCGTAATGACGAGGATACATTTTAGGAGAGTGATCAATTTGGTCTGGATTTAGATGGCAGACAACCTGGTCACCAAAAAAATCAAATGTTACTCTGTCATGGTATCTCCTGGCCAGTTTACAGCCCAGTTTTTCATAAAACTCTACGGTTTCATCCAGCTCCTTGCATGGAATCGCCAGATGGAAGACTTTATTTGTATCTCTCATAATCTTTCCTCCTCAAATAAATGAAAGGTATCGGAACGCAAACCAAGCCTCAAGGTTTCCAGCCCTACTGCATCGCTGAAAGGAATATTGGCCAAATTCACTTCTGAACCAGCAAGCATGATAAAAAAGGTCTGCATTTGCTTTGAGGGCGCCTCGAAAATAATATCGTTTAAAGGAATGCTAGAAGAAATAATTTCTTGAACTATGTCGTTCCGCATCTCTCCAGTTTCACTGCAAATCCCGCTCGTACCGCTTTCCCTTGCCTCAGTGATGACCTTTTTGGCACCTGCTTCTAAATCCTCCTGAATATATTCGAGCCATTCAGATGAACTAAATTCGCGGGAAAGAGTACTATCCTTGCTGCCTACTTCGCTGAAAACGTGAAATTCCTTTGAAAAATTAGCAATGTGCCGGGCTTTTTCTTTATTGCTAAAACTGAGCGTTCCGTTGGAAATCTCAATATGCCGGCAATCGTACTTTTTGCAATAGGTATGGAATTCTTCTACTTTATTCTGGCTAAGGAATTTTTCAAAAAGGGTGCCGCCAAAAAAGTAATCAACATCGTTCTCTCTCAGGCAGGAAATCTTTTCACCCAGGCGGGGAGAAACAATGGAGGTGCCCCAGCCGAATTTAACAAAGTCTATATAGCAGCCTGCACTATTGATTGTATCCCTGAAGAATTGAAGTGGAATTCCGTTATCTATCAAAATCGTTATTCCGCGTTCTCTAGGCTTTTCCTGTCTGGCTGGCAGCTTTAATCCTGAATGGTTCATTTATATCCACCCTCACTATTCTAGGAAGTCCATTTAAACAATCCACAGCCATAACAAATCTGCTGTCCATTTCTTTTTTACAAAAAGAAATGTCCCCACTATCAAATTCAGGTTGGGATTCATCATAAAACTTTTGGGCTGCATCACAGTTTTCTATTCTATTGACTGCATCAGCAAAGGTTACAGTTCCATCTTCTAAAAGAAGAGATTTAATATACTCAGCACAAGCCAAATCATCGTCTCCGCTTGGATGGGAGGCGATAATGTTTACCACCGAATCCCTATTAAGGCTTTTTCGAATATATTCAGCTGTGTTTTTTGCATTCGAAAACCCGGTTACAAAAATGGCACCCGCCTGCAAGGCGTTTAATGTGGCTTCCACACCGTTAGTAGTTTTTTGAACAATCGTCTTCCCGTCTGCATATTCACAGGCCATCCTCTTCGGTGAGTTATCCAGGTCAAATTCTGGAATTGGAAGCCCCTTTACCTCTCCAGCAAGAAGATAATCAGGATGTTCCTTTTTTAATTGAATAGCCTCTGGAACGGAGCGGACCAACTGTATTTCCTTTACTCCCCTAAGGAAAGCATAATGGGATACAGTAAACGCTCTGATGACGTCGATCACAACATTCACATCTGCATACGGCAAATCATGCTTATGCCCTTGAAAAATAGTAATCTTCATTTCTTTTCTCCTATAAATTACTTGATTAGATACGGTTAGTTTCTAATGTATTCGCCTAGTTAAGTTCCGGTACCAAATCCCAGTAACTTTTTAGCTTATTAGAATTTACATCCATAAATTCTGAACGCACGACGGACAGGACAAAGAAGGCTTAGGCAGCAATATCATCGCACGAAGAAAAAGCACCAGCTTTTCCGAGGGATTCCGAGTAAGGCGAAAAGGCACAGGACAAGAAAAGTCTCGTCAGCTTTGCCTCGGACGAAGAAAAAGCATAGCCTTTTCGAAGATGTGCCGTTTTCAGCGTGATAAGAAAAACTTGGCATCCACTACAAGGAATGGGCGAATGCCAAGTTTTCTGAAAATCTTTCTAAATAGGCTTTTACCCTGTGAACACTTCTTTTACCAGTTGAATAACCTGACTTAGGTTTTAACCTATTTTCATATTGAAAAAAGAGGGTGTTAGGAAACTCAACACTTTAAAGCGAGGGGAAAAGAATGGATAGAGCTCTAACCTATGAAAAATGGGATGAAGAGACGGTTAAGCTTTTGGTTGAAGGATTTTCCGATACCATGGAAGTTCTTAAATGGTCTTATAGAGAATACGGGGAGAATATCGTCTATGCCTGCAGCTTCGGAGCTGAAGGGATTGTACTCCTTGATTTAATTTCAAAAATAAATAAAAAGGCAAGAATTCCTTTTTTAGATACAGGGCTTCATTTTGATGAAACATACCAAGTAATTGAGGCGGTAAAAAAGAGGTATCCGGAATTTGAAATTGAAATGATAAAGCCTTTTATAACGCTCGAACAGCAGGAAAAGGAATACGGAAAGGAATTATGGAAGCATAACCCTAACCTCTGCTGCCAGCTGCGAAAGGTTGAGCCGCTGACTCGAGAGCTTTCGAAAGTTCATGCGTGGATTTCTGGTCTTCGCAGAGAGCAATCGTTAACTCGGAAGGATGTTCAATACCTTAATAAAGACGAAAAGTTTAAAAATATAAAAATCTGCCCTTTAATCCATTGGAAATGGGATGAAATATGGACTTACATCAACTTAAATAATCTCGATTATAATTCACTTCACGATCAAAATTACCCAAGCATCGGCTGCAAACCCTGTACGCTTCCCGTTGAGGACAATTCGGACCACCGAGCCGGAAGGTGGGCACAAACGGCAAAAACAGAATGTGGTTTACACCAAACCTAACAGGAGTTCGGCGATTGCTGGTGCTGTAGTTCGGTTTTAAAAAGGTATATTTTGCACAATTGCAGGTATTTAAAGCATTGAGAGTATTAGGAGGAAGATAACATGATTCAGCCCCATGGAGGAGTATTAATTAACCGGATCGAATGCAGCCAGCCGGTTAACAGGAATAATGTAAGAGTAGAATTGGATAATACTGCTTTAAGCGACCTGGAACTGATCGCCATTGGGTCGTACAGTCCGTTAACGGGTTTTATGGGTGAAAATGATTACCGGTCCGTAGTTAAAAACATGCGCCTTCATGACGGAACTGTTTGGAGTATCCCGATTACGCTTCCTGTTTCTGAGGATACTGCAAAAAAAATTCGCTGCGGAGATACCGTCAATCTTGAAAAGGATGGAATTGTCTATGGTGTAATGACGGTCACAGATTTGTTTTTTCCAGATAAAAAGAAGGAAGCGGAAAAGGTTTACCAGACCCCCGAGCTTCAGCACCCAGGAGTAAAAAAATTATTTGAAAGGGAAAATGTATATCTTGGCGGTCCTATCATTCTTGTTCGAAGGCCAGCTCAACAATTTGAAGATCATACACTTGACCCGATCGAGACAAGAGCCTGGTTTATCGAGCAGGGCTGGAAAACAATTGTTGGTTTCCAAACCAGAAATCCTGTACATCGTGCCCATGAGTATCTTCAAAAGTGTGCCCTTGAGATGGTTGACGGACTGTTTCTGAATCCTCTGGTTGGCGAAACAAAAGCCGATGATATTCCAGGAGATGTACGGATGAAAAGCTATAAAGTCCTGCTGGAGAAATACTATCCGCCGGCAAGGGTTCTTCTTTCGGTTTTTCCAGCAGCCATGCGTTATGCAGGCCCTCGGGAAGCAATTTTTCATGCACTTGTCAGAAAAAACTACGGATGTACTCATTTTATAGTTGGAAGGGACCATGCAGGAGTTGGAAACTATTATGGTACCTATGACTCTCAAAAAATCTTTAGCCATTTTACAAAAGAAGATATAGGGATAACTACCTTATTCTTTGAAAATAGTTTCTACTGTACAAAGTGTGAAAACATGGCCTCTTATAAGACTTGTCCGCATGAAGAAAAGGACCATGTCTCGCTGTCGGGTACGAAAGTAAGGGCCATGCTACAAAAAGGGGAGGCACCGCCAAAAGAGTTTAGCAGGCCTGAAGTGGCTCAAGTGTTAATTGAAGGACTCCAGCAGCAAATCCTAATCCAAACAGGTACGGTGGCTTCAGATGGATAAAAATATTGTCTGGCACCCTGCATCCTTGGAGAAAAAAGACCGGCAGCTCCTCAATGGACATAGCAGCTTTGTCCTTTGGTTCACCGGTCTATCAGGGTCAGGTAAATCTACACTTGCAAACGAGGTGGACCGTCAGCTTTATTCCATTGGCCGGAGAAGCTATACCCTGGATGGTGATAATATCCGCCACGGGTTAAACAGGGATCTGGGTTTTACAAATGAGGACCGAATTGAGAATATCCGGCGGATCGGTGAAGTTTCCAAGCTTTTTGTGGACAGTGGAACGATTGTTTTGACCGCGTTTATTTCACCATTTAGGGAGGATCGCGCCTTAGTCCGAAAATTGTTTGAAGAGGAAGAATTTATAGAGGTCTACCTTAACTGTCCACTTGGTGTCTGTGAACTCCGGGATCCTAAAGGATTGTATAAAAAAGCAAGAAACGGGGAGATCAGGAATTTTACAGGGATTGACTCTCCGTATGAACCGCCTGTACGTCCAGAATTGACAATAGATACATCCCATCAAGGAGTTCAAGGGGCGGCTGAGAGTATAATCAACTACCTAAAAGAGAGAAATTTTATATAAAACTTAAGCCTAGTCATAGCACCCATCAATTGGTGGCTATGATTAGGTTTTTTATATAATTTATAAATGTCAATGCTATCATGTACATTTTTGACTGTTTAAGAATGTACATTTTTTTAATCATTTTCTTTTTCAAAGTGATTCTTTATCCTCTAAGAATCACCGATGATGTTTACCACTGTTGCAGGGTGTAGTACACGATCTAAAATGGCATTTGCCAACATTGTATCTTGAAATACACCATCCCATTCCTTGAAGCTAATATTAGTCGTTAAAATCGTGCTCTTTTTTCGTACCGTAATTCAATCAACTGAAAGAATAATTTGGCATCCTCCCTATCAATCGGAAGGTAGCCTTTTTCATCAAAAATCAAAAGTTTATATATTGCATAGTGTTTCAACCTTAATTCCCAGCTTGGCACCTGCGATTAATCTTTTAAAACTTCGAAAAATATGTACAGCAAAGAAAGTATCAAAAGAACGCCAGCCCTTAACTACAGGAACCCAAACTCAGAATTAATTCAACTTCAACTGGATAACCGGACAAACAAAATTGCCTTCTTACCTAAAATACACAACTTTAGCTGCCTTGCCGCATAAGTTTAAAGAGCAAAGAAAGCTTTCTAAAAGATAAAAACGCCTAGAAAGGTGATGACATTGGCCAAAATCGTGACTTGCCCTTACTGCAAAAATCCTGCTGAAGAAGCCACCAAGAATGTTGAACATGTCATCCCCGAGGGTCTTGGCTCCCCGATTTTGAATCCTGCCGTCTGCGGAGTATGCAATGAAAAGGCTTCTATCCATATTGATGGAAGGTATTTCAATAATGTCGCGGTAAACATTCTCAAGGCTGCCACAAATACTTATGGCAAAAATGGGAGAAAAGAATTTATCGTGGGTACGGGTTTTCATTTTAATATAAAACTAATTGTAAAAAAGGCAGAATTAGCATTGGATACGGCAGTTAAGGAAGAATTATTGAGGAAGCTTTACAGAAGGCACGGAAATAGTGGTTTTCAGGTTATTAAAGCAAATTTAAAGGAAGAAATCTGTAAGCGGGAACATGCAAAAATGTTCCTGGGTATTCTTTCGATGTGCGTGCCAAATTTCACTTTATCAAAGACGGCTGACCACTTGAGAATACTCATGTGGAAGAAGGACCGGCCGGAACTGGACTTACCTTCTGGCAGCCCTATTAACGGTAACCTCCTTGGTGAGGTGAACCAGAATTACAGTTTACAGGATGGACAGAAAATCTATGATAACAGGCATCACTACATTGCTGTAAAAGGAGAAAAAGACGGAACCCTGAATTCATATATCGATTTGTATAACACCCTCCGGCCAACCCTTTCAACAACGGAACAGAACGAGGAATGGAAAGGCATCGAGATCCTCATCATGATTGATCCAGAATTGAAACAAGTTGTAAAACATAGTGGAATTCACCTGAAGGAAATAAACAAATATAGAAACGGGGTTACTCTGGAGTGAATAAGAATAGCCGTTCCCGCATGTCAGTTAGGGTGTCCGTCTTATAATATAAACCTATTCACACTTCAATAATCCTGATTCCGTAAAAGACTGACCAAACAACTCACTTCTTCCTAAAAGGATGCCCAATACA
The DNA here is from genome assembly GCF_058790155.1 of Neobacillus sp. FW104-15D2. Classification (NCBI taxonomy): domain Bacteria; kingdom Bacillati; phylum Bacillota; class Bacilli; order Caryophanales; family Bacillaceae; genus Neobacillus; species Neobacillus sp. FW104-15D2. The sequence continues at coordinate 219,978 of NZ_JBYTCJ010000003.1, read as the reverse complement.
TACCTTTCGTCTTCTGCCGAAATAACTTCTAAAAACTAATGCTGCCACCGTCTTTTAAGATTACCCTATACCTGTTCATTAAGTTTCTCACCTTTTTCCTCATCGCCTGAGGTTTTCTTTAAGTAATGTTACTTTTTTAAGATTTTCGACGGATTATTGATTTTATAACCAACGGAGACGTCCAGCAACAGTGATTCATCTTCTACATCCTTGCCTTTTGGCAGACTCTTTTTAACGATTTTGCCATCGAACTCCAATTCCATGCCGGGCTCGAGTTCTAATTTCTTAAGCGTTTTGCTATGCGAACCCCATGCAAGGCCGATCTCAACCGGTTCTTCCTGTTCAATCCGGACATCTTCCAATATAACAACCTCATCATTTTCCTCATTAAAATGATTCCAGCTTAACGCCAGCTGTTTCACTTTTCCGGTAAAATGAACTTTATCTTCCGGAAGGGTGATCTTCGGGGTTTTCTCCTTAGTTCCGGAAGCTTTTTTAGGAGCGGGCGTGTCTGCCGCTTTTTCCTCTGTTGGTTCTTCAACAGTGGCTGGAGTTTTTTCCTCAACCGTTTTTTTAATGTCCAGGCTGTCTGCTTCTTCAGGTGTTCCCGGTTCTTCTGCCTTTTCCTCTATAACATCAGCAGGGGCTTCCATATGCTGAATGACCGATTCTTTACCAAAGCTAGAGGACTGCATTTCTTTTAAATAAGCTGGATGAATGCAAGTTAAGTTTCCATCCGGGAATTCGACTACTATAGTGTTGTAATCGCCATTTTTGCCAAAAATCTCGTAACCCTTTATGGTCACAGAGCTTTGCTGATGCTTGTCCTTGAACAAAAAAGAACTTTTGCCTCTCAAGCCCCATTCCTTCAATTTCTCCATGTAGTGATTGTCATCGTTGAATGCTTCAATTTCCCCTTTAGGCGGGATATATTTTGTCATGCGGCAAATTCCTCTCGTAAAAAATCCATTACCTTGTTTGGTTACATTGTATATTAGATTCTGACCAAGGCAAAGGAAATCCCTTTACAATGGCTGCCCAATTTGAAATTATTCCAATCAATCTGGTTACTAGAAGAATCCCTCTAAAGTAAGCTGCGTTTCTTCCAGAAAGAAACGGTTACTGGAAGAATCCTACTAAAATAAGCAGACTTTCTTCTAGAAAGGACCGGTTTCTAGAAGAAACCCACTAAAATGAGGAGACTTTCTTCTAAAAAGTACGTGGTAGGGGGAGTAAGAGGCTCTTTTCTTCTAGAGCTCAAATGGGCTTAAAATGAAAGGAACGGAGTTAACAAATCAAAAAATGGCCCTTCCAGTAAGCCGGAAGAGCGAGTATATTTCTTAGCTGCATTTTTCCATTTTGGAAACCAAGCTTCCATTTTGTTCGATATTTAGCAGCTTCACCTTCATTTTTGGAAGTTCTCTTTTTAATTGTTCTGAAAGCCTATAGCCGATCCCTTTTTCAGCAAAACATAAAATAGTGGGGCCAGCTCCGCTTAATGCTACACCAAATGCACCGCCTGACTTTGCTGCGCTGCAAGCATCACAATAAAACGGGATAAGCGGCTTGCGATAGGGCTGGTGAAAAAGATCCTGTTCCATCATTTTGCCTGCTAAGCTCCAGTGTTCGCCCAATAATGCTGCAACCAGCACATTTGCAGCAGAAGAGGCTTTTACTGCTTCTGGATATGGCAGGGATGAAGGCAGCACTTGTCGAGAATCCTTGGTCAATAGAATGTCCTCAGGAATAAGTGCCACTACTTCAAAACTATTTAACTGGAAGGATACAATATCTGTTTCTCCGTTTTGATAGTTTCCTACTACAAGCCCGCCATAGATAGATGCTCCGACATTATCGGGATGGCCTTCCATAGCTGTTGCTATCTGCAGCTTCTCATCCTTTGTCAGCTGAAGTCCGCCTGCAAAGTCTGCTAATTCGATTCCGGCAACAATAGCAGCCGCACTGGATCCAAGGCCGCGTGCCAGGGGGATTTGACTTTCCATCACTACTTTACATGGTGTCAGTGAGACTCCGTACTTGGAGGCGACATTATGGGCCACCTGACAAATAAAGTGACGATGATCTCCCGGAAATTGTTTTAGCTCAGGACATGAAGTTGTAAAATTCCATTGGTCACTTTTTTCTGCCTCCAGAATTAAAAATAAATCAAGAGCCAGGCCGATTGAATCAAAGCCTGGGCCCAGATTTGCTGTGCTGGCGGGAACCTTTATCATGCATTTGTCATGAAGGGTCATGCCTGAACAACTCCCCTGATGTACCCTATAACTGATTCCTCATCATTTGAAAGCTGTACAGGCTGAATTAAACTATGGTTAATTGCTGTATCGGGATCCTTTAAACCATTCCCGGTAAGAACAGCCACAATTCTGCTTCCTTTTTTTACTTTTCCGCTCTGAATATTCTTGTATAAACCAGCGAGGGAAGCACAGGAGGCAGGCTCAGCAAAAATACCTTCCTTCCTGGCCAGCAGTTTATAAGCAGAAAGAATTTCCTTATCACTTACTTCATCAAAATATCCATCAGATTCTGCTACAGCTGAAACGGCTAAATCCCAGCTGGCAGGATTTCCAATCCTTATGGCGGTGGCAATTGTTTCTGGATCTTCAAAAACTCTATTATGGACTAGAGCAGCCGCACCCTCTGCCTCAAAGCCAAACATTCTTGGCAGCCCAGTTCCTTTGAGATTTTCATATTCCTTGAAGCCTTTCCAGTAAGCACTTATATTTCCGGCGTTCCCAACTGGAATAGCCAGGATATCAGGGGCCGCACCCAACTGGTCACAAATTTCAAATGCAGCTGTTTTTTGCCCTTCTATTCGATAAGGATTTACTGAGTTCACAAGGGTAATAGGTTCGGATGCACTGACTTGCCTGACCATTCTCAGAGCCTGGTCAAAATTTCCCTTTATTGAAATAATCTCCGCACCATACATCATAGCCTGAGCGAGCTTGCCTGCTGCAATTTTTCCTTCGGGGATAACAATGATACAGCGCAATCCTGAACGGGCTGCATAAGCCGCTGCAGATGCGGAGGTATTACCCGTAGAGGCACAGATAATCATCTTGCTTCCTGATTCCAGCGCTTTGGCTACAGCAAGTACCATTCCTCTGTCCTTAAATGATCCTGTTGGGTTTGCTCCCTCATATTTGACATAAAGATCAATTTCCCATTGATTTGATAAATTGTCCAGCCTTACAAGCGGGGTATTACCCTCATTTAATGTAAGCGAGGGAGTGTTTGGACCGACTGGTAAATACTCTTTATACGATTCTATTAAACCCTGCCATCTCATAATGAATTTCCCTCCACTCGGTATGAGCTTTTAATTTTTTTAACTGCCTGGAGGTTTTCAAGCTCCGTTAAAATTTGTTTATAGGAGGTAACAGAGGCTCTGTGAGTGACCAGGACAATTTCAGCTGTTTCATTTTTCTTAACTGGAAGCTGCAGAATCTTTTCAAAGCTGACCCCAAAGCTGGCAAAGATGGAGGTGATTTCTGCAAAAACTCCCACTTCATCCTGTACATGCAGGCGAAGAAAGTACTTTGAAAACTTTTCACGGTCATCCTTTAGAAGTTTCGGGTATTGTGGAGAAACCGCGCTGCGGCCATTCACACCAAGACGAAGGTTTTTAATTACGCCCACTAAATCTGAAACAACCGCTGTTGCGGTAGGAAGGCTGCCTGCACCTGGGCCGTAAAACATGGTTTCTCCTACAGCCTCGCCATACACATAGACTGCGTTATACTCATTCTGGACAGATGCAAGAGGGTGGCTGTCAGACAGTAAGGTAGGAGCAACGCTAACCTCAATCTTTTCACCTTCACGGTGGGCAAAGCCGATTAATTTCATCGTATATCCCAGTTGTTTCCCGTACCGCAAGTCATCATCTGTCACAGCTGATATTCCACTCACCTTCACATCATCAAGATCGACGTTCATGGAGAATCCTAAGGTTGCAAGAATAGCCATTTTTCTGGCTGCATCCAGCCCTTCAACGTCTGATGTAGGATCTGCTTCAGCAAAGCCCAAGTCCTGGGCATCTTTTAGGACATCCTCATAGGCTCTGCCTTCCTTGCTCATCTTGGTCAAAATATAATTGGTTGTACCATTTACAATTCCCATCATTTTAATAATGCGGTCGGAAGAGAGGCCATCAACCAAACTTCTTAGAATAGGGATACCGCCTGCGACGCTTGCTTCATAAAATAAATCACATTGGTTTTCTGAAGCAACGGTTAAAAGCTCGGAGCCATGCAATGCCATTAAATCCTTATTAGCAGTGACAACATGTTTCTTCCGTTTCATGGCTTCGATTAATATTCCTTTTGTATCTCCAATTCCTCCCATAACTTCAATAACTACGTCTATCTCTGGATCAAGTATGATATCATCAGGATTTGTGGTAAGCATGGCCTTATCAATATCCAATGTTCTTGCCTTGGTTGGATCCTGGACAAGAATCTTCTTAATTTTGACCGGACAGCCTACTTGGTGCATTAACTTGTCCTGATGGCTTTCAATAATTTTCACTACACCAGTTCCCACAGTTCCTAAACCTAAAAGCCCCACTGAAATTGGATTCATAATTGCCTCCTGAATGTTCATCTCATATGAACAAATGTATTTATATAGTAGACATTATAGAATTGATACACAATTTTGACAACAGGCATTTTAATCAAAAGTTATGTGTAACCGTTTACTATGCTGGTGTACTGCGGAAAAATATTTTTAATAAAAGATTTTCTTTTCACTTTTGTATTTAAAAAGCAACATACCAATCTTTAAAGTGTCTATTACTAAAACAAATTGCAATGGTTCATACCTTAAAAAAACGGGAATGGTATAAGGGTCGTTTTACAAATAAAATCGCTGAATTGAAAGGGGAATTTTTATGTCTGAAACATTATTCACATCATCTGCTACTGCCGTTGGAGGAAGGGAAGGAAGAGTGGAATCCCCTGACGGAGTAATTAACATGGATCTGGCCATGCCGGGTACTACACGGGCTGAGAAGCTTCCTAATGCAGCCAATCCCGAGCTTCTTTTTGCCTCTGGCTATGCTGCTTGTTTTGACGGCGCCCTGCAGCTAATGGCACGAAAAGAAAGAGTTAAATTGGATTCCGAGGTTACTGCTAATGTAAGCCTAATAAAAGATGAAAAAGATGATGGGTTTAAACTTGGGGTTACACTTCAGGTAAAGGGTACAGGAATTGAAAAAAGCCAGCTTGAGGATCTTGTGCACAAAGCACATGAATTCTGTCCATACTCAAAAGCGACAAGGGGAAATATTGAGGTTAAACTTGAAGTTGTGGAATAAAGTCTTTTTCCAGGGAAGGTAATAAACATGGAAATTGTGATTAAATCAAACGCTCTTGATGAGTTAAAAAAGCTGAAGTTCAAAGATGAAGAAGGTTTTAGAATTGAGGCCATATTTGTAGGAAGCTGTTCGATATATGCGGATCATCATCTGAAAATGGATATGAAACGTCCGGACGATGACTTGTTTATAGTTGAAAGTATTCCGGTTTTAATTTCACTAGAAAGCCAGAAGCACCTTTCTAACAAGCTTATCTTGGATTATAATCCGAAGTTTGGTTACAAACTCTCTTCCAATGAAGAAATCTACAGCTTCAATTTAAAAATTGAAAAATAGCAAAGACAGGCCTGGAGGGCCTGTCTTTATTTGACTTAAATCTCTCTATCCAGGGAACATTTAACAGATAGATTAAAAAAGGCGGGACAACTATGGATGAAAAACAATTAGTTGGGGAAAAAGCAGCTGAGTTTGTAAAAGAGGGAATGGTCATTGGTCTTGGGACAGGATCGACAGTCTTTTTTACATTGAAAAAGCTAGGGCAGTTAGTGAAAGAGGGACTTTCCATTCAAGGCATTCCAACCTCCAAACAAACTGAAACACTAGCTGTGGAACTTGGGATTCCTCTAATAAATTTTCGGGACATTGATTCTATAGATATTGCCATTGATGGTGCTGATGAGGTTGACCCTGAAATGAATCTAATAAAGGGTGGAGGGGGAGCATTATTACGGGAAAAAATAATTGCCCATGCCGCTAAAAAGTTTATTGTGGTTGCTGACCCCTCAAAAACAGTAAATAGGCTGGGAAAGTTTCCTTTACCAGTGGAAATTATTCCATTTGGATTTGAAATGACGATTAAGCATATTAGCTCCCAGGGTTTATCTCCAAAATTAAGACAAAAGAATGGGACTCAGTATATAACGGACAATGGAAATTATATTGCTGACTGTATCCTTCCGGAGGAAATGGATTTAAAAATAGCCGAACAGCTTCTTAATATGATTCCTGGAGTTGCTGAAAATGGACTGTTTCTTGGAATGGCTGATACAGTAGTGACTCTCGACAAAGATAAGAACATTTTATTGAAGGAACGTTCGTAAGAGAAAGAAGGGTTTTCGTTTGAAATTGAGTGTGCTTGACCAATCAGTTATCCGAAAAGGGGGCAATGCCAGCGAAGCATTGCAGAATACTTTAAAGCTTGCGGAAGTCACAGAGGAGCTGGGGTATACGCGGTTTTGGACTGCCGAGCACCATAATTCCAATGGTATGGCAGGAACCTCTCCAGAAGTTTTAATTTCAGCTATAGCCTCGAGAACCAAAAGAATACGTGTGGGATCGGGCGGGATTTTACTGCCACAGTACAGCCCTTTTAAAGTGGCAGAGGATTTCAGTGTGCTTGAAGCTTTATTTCCAAACCGAATAGATTTAGGATTGGGCCGTTCCCCTGGAGGTTCACCAGAAACGCGCCTTGCGTTGACAGACGGCCTAAGGAAAAGTATGAATGAGTTCCCCAGGCAGGTCAGGGATTTACAGGATTTTTTTGGGGAAAGCGTACCCGAAGGCCATCCTTATCATGGAGTAACTGCTTACCCAATGACAGAGACGAAGCCAGAAATGTGGGTTTTAGGTGTGACACACAGGGGGGCTAGAGTTGCAGCTGAGAATGGAACTGCTTTTACATTTGGTCACTTTATCCATCCGGATAACGGGAAAGATTCATTGACCTATTACTATGAACATTTTCTTCCCTCTCCTTTATTAAAAAATCCTTTAGCGAATGTGTGTATTTTTATTGTATGTGCACCGACATTGGAAAAGGCAGAGGAGCTGGCACTTAGCCAGGATTTGTGGCTTCTTTCAGTCGAACAAGGGAAGGACACTCGAATACCAACAACGGTAGAGGCTAAAGGGGCAGTGCTGACAGAAAATGAGCGAAAAAGAATCCAGGAAAACCGGAAGCGAATGCTCATTGGGACTCCAGAAATGGTTAAGGAAGGACTCTTTAAATTGAGTGAAACATATCAAACGGATGAGTTTCTTATTTTAACCAATGTTTACAGTTTTAAGGATAAAGTGAGATCTTATCAGCTTCTTGCAGAAAAAATCATGTAAAGATAGTTTGTTTTTCCTTTTAAGACTTTGGGTATTATAAAAATAATATGCATTATACGAGAAATTTTCAAAGGGGAAATCCAAATGACACTAACTCCAGAACAGCGGATTGAATTGCATGGATTTAATAATCTTACAAAAACATTAAGCTTTAATATGTATGATATTTGCTACACCAGAACGAAAGAAGAACGTGAAGCATATTTAGAATATATTGATGAACAATACAATGCAGACAGGCTTACAAAGATATTAAAACATGTTACTGAAATCATTGGCGCGCATGTTTTGAATGTCGCTAAACAGGATTATGTACCTCAGGGAGCCAGTGTTACGATTTTAGTTTCGGAAGGACCTGTAGTGGAAGTACCACATGAAGTATATGACGAATCCCCCGGACCTCTTCCAGACTCTGTTGTTATGCAGCTCGATAAGAGTCATATTACCGTTCATACTTATCCAGAGTATCATCCGAACGAGGGTATTAGTACATTTCGGGCTGATATAGATGTTTCAACCTGTGGAGAAATCTCCCCGCTAAAAGCGTTAAACTATCTCATTCGTTCCTTTGATACGGATATTATGTCTATCGATTATAAGGTTCGAGGCTTTACTAGAGACAAACGCGGGAAAAAGCTGTTTATTGACCATGACATTAACTCCATCCAGAATTATATTCCTGAAGATATCAAGGATATGTTTGATATGATTGATGTGAATGTTTATCAGGATAACATCTTCCATACCAAATGTAAGCTAAAAGAGTTTGACCTTAATAACTACCTGTTCGGGTATACCCGGGACAAACTAAAACCGGAAGAGGAAGAAGAAATCACCGAAAAGCTTTTGATGGAAATGGATGAAATCTTCTATGGTAAAAATATCAGGCCAGCTTCTCTCAAATAATGCCCTTTGGGAATTTAAACAAACGTTTGATTAATAACGTGAAAATGTTGAAAACTCCTTGGTGGACAGGGAATTGGAGAATTCAATCAAACGTTTGATTAATATTATTTATACAGTTGAAAGCCGTCTCCTTTTAAAAGAGAGACGGCTTTTTAGGCTAATCTGAATGTATATCCATTCATTCTCAATGCATGCTATATATCGCACGAAGAAAAAGCACCTGCTTTAGGAAAACCTAGTCAGTCGAAAGGCCCGGCCTCGGATGAAGAAAAAGAAAAGTTTTTTCGATATACCGTTTTGAGGTGATATGCAAAACTACGGCATCCCCCAAAAGGGTCTGGATAATGTAAAGTTTTTCTAAAACACTAGAAACAGAAAGTAAGTGCAATCATTTTTTTAATTACTGACTATTCTAAATTAGGAAGTGACAACCTTTCTCTATCGATTTATGATGGAAATAAGGAGAAAGGGGAAGATGGACTGTGCAGGTAAAAGTGTTTGCAAATCTCCGCCAAATTTGCGGCGGGGTAACAGTTGAGGTAGTTCCGGAAGGCAGCCGGGTAATTGATGTACTGGATAAAATGGTTGAAATGTTTCCAGACCTTCAGCAAGAAATATTTACAGCTGAAAAAGAACTTCTTCCTTTTGTCCATGTGTATGTGAATGGAAGAAATATTATCCATGAAGCGGGACTTCTGACAGAAGTTAAGGAGAGCGACCAGTTTGCCCTTTTCCCTCCAGTGGCAGGTGGATAATATGCCATTTCGTGACTTGGAATTCCGGGGGATTAATAGGAATCATCTTGGAATGTATTTTGAAGAGCTGGGCGGCAGGCAAACCACTAGTTCCTTTCCATATACTTATCAGGGGGCAGCATGGACAGGATCCATTTTGAGTGAAGAGGAAATAGCCTTTACAAAAATATTTAAAGTAAACACCGTAAAGATCAGATTTGAGGCCGAGGAAGAAGGGGCTCTTGAGGAATTAATAAAAAACTACCGCTATAAAACAACAAGAATAGGCGGTTGAAGAAAAGGCAAAAGCTACTGATTATAGAAAGAAGCACCTGGCGCGCGCTGACCCAAAATGCGTGCCAGAAGCAAAAACAGTGTCTAAAGGCACGTTTGAAATTAGATGGTTAAGGTACTAAATCTTAGAGTTCAAAATATAAAAAAGGCTTCTGCCAATGCTGCAGAAGCCTTTTCTAAGCTATTCATAATTGATATTCAAAAATCCGAACGCGTAAGAACAAAAGAGCATCTGCCAAAAAGACTTGGCGAATGCTCTTTTTTTAATCTTTAAACGGATGGTGTTGTTTCAGAATTAATGATTCCAAGCTCACGAAGCTTTTGCTCAGGCACAACGCCATCTTTCCAGCCGCGGACCTGATAGTATTCTTCCAGCATGATATCCATTCTGCTGACTGCGCCAGTACTGTTTCCAGTCGCAGGCTCTTCAGTAAAACGCTTTGGAAGGAAATCATCATCACGCTTATCGAAGCCGGCCAGGTTATTATAATAACGCTCCAGGTTGTAAATCCGTTCGCCAGCTTTCATTACATCTTCAGCTGTCATCGGGATGCCTGTCATGGTGCTGTATTGGTCTGCATAATGCTCCGCATTTTCCGAGAAGGATGAGAATTTGCAGATATTCATGGAATCAGAAAATGCAAGCATATCCTGGAATACCCTTAATAATTCACCTTTTCCTTCAGGCTTAAGACGGTCTGTTGGTTCAGGGATTCCTGCAATTTCACTGGCTACTGTATAGCCGCGAAGGTGGCAGGCACCGCGGTTGCTTGTTGCATAACCAAGACCGATACCCTGTATCCCTCGTGGGTCATAAGCAGGGATAGACTGTCCCTTAACTGACATTGACAGCTCGGGAGCTCCCCATAGAGCTGTAGCTCTTGCGGGTCCTTCAGCAAGTACGCCGCCGAAGCCTTCACGGAAAGCAATTTTTCTTGTTAAATCAATCATATTATCGGCATCGCCCCAAATAAGCTTTTGATCAATAATGCCTTTTTCAAATGCTTCCATTGTTACGGAGAAGGCATGCCCAAGCTCAATAGTATCAAGGCCGTATTCATTACAGCGGTCAATCATATAAGAAATAGCTTCGGCATCGCTTAAAAGACAGTTGGAACCGAGGGACCAGGCTGACTCAAACTCGATACTCTCAACTCTAGTCTTATATTTGCCGTCTTTTACTTCAACTTCAATCTTACAGCCGACGGGACATGCGTGACAGGTATTATTTTTTACACGCAGGTGCTGGTTTACGTATTCACCGCTATGCTTCTCAGCTTCATCCCAATGTGTCATCTGGGAATTCTTTGTTGGAAGCGCTCCCACTTCATTGATTAAATTTGTTAACACATTTGTTCCATATACGGATAAACCGCCCTTATTTGGAGCTGTAAGCCCGCCCTCCAAAATGGCTTTAACTGCTTTCTTATTTGCTTCTTTATAGTCTTCCTTTAAAGCAGGTTCAGGCATATTGCCTTTTTGAGAAGCTTTGATAACAATAGCCTTCAGTTTTTTATATCCTGCAACAGCACCTGTACCGCCGCGACCCGCAGCCCGGTCGTGCTCATTAATAAAAGCAGCGAAACGAACTGTATTTTCACCAGCCTGGCCAATTGTCATAACGCTCAAATCATCCTGTCCATATTTATCCTGAAGGACTTTAATGGTTCCCCTTGTTCCAAGGCCCCAAAGATCGGAAGCATCGCGAAGCTCAGCTTTGCCATCTTCAATGTACAGGTAGACAGGTTTATCGCTTTTTCCGGAAAGAATGATATTATCAATTCCAGCCCACTTTAATCGAGCTGCAGTCCATCCGCCAATATGGGAGTCCGTAACAGTTCCTGTCAGAGGAGATTTGGTTACCACCGCAAGACGTCCACTCATAGACGATCGGGATCCAGTCACAGGACCAGTCATAATACAAATAATATTTTCTTCTGAAAAAGGCTCGACCTCAGGACCGTTATCAAGTACATACTTAACCCCAAGTCCACGGCCACCGATGTATTTTCTGGCATCGTCTTCATTAAGTCCTCTGTAACTGACCACACCTGCAGAAAGATCAACCAATACTTCCTTGTTTTTAAAACCGCCAAGATTCATCGTCTAAAGCACCTCTTTCTTTACCCTTAATTTAATAATCTCTATTTCGTATTTTGTCACATGACAAATAACGAAAATTTTGTTAAAAATTCTCTATTATTAAATATTAGATATCCGATCAATAAATTCCTTTTTCTATTTGAAAATTAAAAGAATTTTAGTAAAATTTTTAATAATGAATACAAATTATATTTTTTCATAACGGAAATGGGGAGTTCAGTCATGGAGATGGGGCGTTATTCTCGGCAGATTTTGTTTCCGCCGATCGGCGAAGCAGGCCAGGAAAAATTGAAAAAAGGCAGAGCCGCAATAGTTGGCATGGGGGCACTTGGTACAGTTATTGCGAGCCATCTTGTAAGAGCCGGTGTTGGGTTTATAAGAATTATTGACCGCGACATTATAGAACTCTCCAATTTGCAACGGCAGACACTTTATACGGAGAAAGATGCTTTCGATCAGCTTCCTAAAGCCATAGCGGCCAGACAAAGGCTAGGTGAGATTAACTCTAATGTAAAAATTGATGCAGTTCTCACTGATCTTAACCTTGATAACGGTGAAGATTTGCTCAAGGATGTCAATGTGGTCATTGATGGAACAGATAATTTTGCAACTCGTTATCTTATAAATGATATAGCAGTAAAACACAATATTCCTTGGATTTACGGAGGCGCCGTCAGCTCGAGAGGGATGTTTGCGGTAATTCATCCAGGGACCACCCCTTGTTATCGCTGCCTTTTTCCAGATGCGCCGGCAGGCAGAGGAGAAACCTGCGACACAGTTGGCGTTATTTCGCCAATCACTGACATTATCGGATCCTTTGAAGCAGTTGAGGCCTTAAAAATTTTAGTGGGGGAAAAATCGAATAAAAACCTGGAACAGTTTGATATATGGGAGAATGAATATTTTCAGATGGATATCACACAAGGGAAAAATCCTGCTTGCCCCTGCTGTGTCGGGCACCAGTTTGATTTTCTGGATCGTACGTCAAACAGCCAGACAGCCTTTACATCTTTATGTGGGAGGAATACCGTCCAAATTAATCCGCGGAGTGGCTTAGAGATTGACTTTGCTCAAACAGCTGAACGCTTGAGGAAAATAGGAAGGGTAGAATATAACTCATTTTTGCTTCGGTTTTTCCCGGACAATGAAATCACATTGATTTTTTTTAAAACGGGCCGGGCCATGGTCCATGGGACAAATGATGTTGCTAAGGCAAAATCCTATTATTCAAAATATATTGGCTCTTAAATGAAGGTAGATTCTTTTGGAATCTGCCTTAATTTTTGGTCACAAAGATGCATTTATATTAATTAATTTTATGGTTTAATAGATTTGTAATATTTTTGATATATTTGTAACTTCCTGGCACATAAATTCGTCTATTTATTAGACAAATACTTCAAAGAGGGAATGGAAAATGGCAAGAAATAAAAAACACCGATTTAAAAAAGTCCTCCCTGTCGCTTTACTCCTTGTGATTTTTTCTGCAGGAATGCTTGGTATGAATTTTTTTAAGGCTAAGGCCGATATAAAAAATTTTTCAGCCCGTCGGAATGCAAATATTCAACTGCCTCATGAAATCATAACCGCAGCCACTCCAGTAAACAATTCAAATAAACATATAGCAGACAACTCGCATGAAACGGAATTTTGGAAAGAGGAAAAGATTGAGGAAGAAAGAATGCTTGAGGAAAAGGCAGCAAGGGCGCATCAGCCAGCTGATCCGGCAGTTGAGCCCGTCGTAAAACCGGCAGCCGAGCCATCAGCAGCTCCACAGCCAGCAAAACCAGCACCGCAGCCAGTGAAACCTGTAGTCCAGCCGGTTAAAAAGCCTGTACCTGCAGTACAGCCGCCAAGTCCACCTGTACCAGTAAGTTCAAAGCCGCTGCCCGGCGGAAAAAGGACGGTATACCTGACTTTTGACGATGGCCCTGCAGCTTTTTCAGGAGAAATAATTTCTTTATTGGATCAGTATCATGCCAAGGCAACCTTTTTTATGCTTGATGGAAATATGAGAAGATATCCCGGAGCTGTTCAACTGATGGTGAAGGATGGCCAAAGTGTAGGCATGCACGGTGTCACACATGATAAAAAGAAATTTTATGCCTCTTCTCAATCAGTTGTTGGAGAAATGAATCAGGCTCATAATACCCTAAAAGAAATTAGTGGGGTGGATTCCCGGTTAATCAGAACTCCATATGGAAGTGCCCCTCTTATGACTCCTGCGTATAAGCAGGCTGTCGCACAGGCTAATTATCTAATGTGGGACTGGAATATAGACAGCAAGGACTGGTTCTACAGAGATCAGCGCTATGTTGATAGCGTTATAGCCCAACTTCAAAAATATTCGGGGAAAGGCGGGACTGTGGTTATTTTACTTCATGAGCGGAAGGAAACTCTTCAGTATCTGCCAAAACTATTAAACTATTTGGCAAGCCAAAACGTTGAACTTAAAGCGTTGAAAAGTTCAATGGCTCCTATCCATTTTTAACCCTTCAAAAAGACGTTTGATTCTTATCTAAAAAGGGAAATTTCTCTATGTAGCATCTTGAATCTCAAGGAGGTAAAGGAAATGGACAGAAAAAAAATGATGATGACAACCGTCGCCTTAGGAGCAGCATACTTACTTCGAAGCAAGAATTCTCGCGAAAAGTTGATGGGACAGGTGCAATCCTTTTCCGGACCGAAAGAGAAGAAGAAATAAGATGCAAACAAATTCAGCTCTGCCTGTCTTTAAGGCAAAAGGCAGAGCATAAATGCAATACATTAAAAACCCCTGTCTTACAGGGGTTTTTAAATTGTTCAACCCAAAAATCCGTTTCCTGCTTGAAATTAGAAACCATGAAACATAAATGCTAAAATAATGTAAAGATTCCTATGCAGTTTCTCTTAGAGTTTTTGGGGGAAGTATATAGGATATACATATTTACAATTAATGACTGATAAAGGAGTGGAAAAGATGGATTTTCAAAAGCGAATAATGGAAGATTTAAATGTTAATCCAAATATCAATCCACAGGAAGAAATCAAAAAACGGGTAGGGTTCCTTAAGGAGTACCTCGAAAAGTCAAAATCAAAAGGGTTCGTACTCGGTATAAGCGGAGGTCAAGATTCTACTCTAGCCGGTCGTCTGGCCCAGCTTGCTATTGAGGAGCTTCGCGAGGAGGGGAAGGATGCCCTCTTTATTGCGGTGAGGCTTCCTTACGGTGCTCAAAAGGATGAGGAGGACGCCCAGCGTGCGTTGGATTTCATCAAAGCAGACCGTGAACTAGTTTTTAACATTAAAGAGGCTGTAGATCAAGTGGAGAATGAATACAACCGCTTAGAGAATAAACAGTCGTTAAGTGATTTTCAAAAGGGAAATGTGAAGGCAAGAATGAGAATGATTGCCCAGTACGCAGTTGGCGGAATGGAAGGGCTGCTAGTAATCGGAACCGACCATGCTGCCGAGGCTGTTACAGGATTTTTTACAAAACATGGCGATGGTGGTGCGGACATCCTGCCACTTAGCGGATTGACCAAACGTCAGGGCAAGGCTCTTTTAAAGGAACTTGGTGCGGAAGAGAGATTATATTTAAAGGTTCCTACTGCGGACCTTCTTGATCAAAAGCCAGGCCAGGCTGACGAAACAGAGCTTGGCATTTCGTACGATGAATTGGACGATTACCTTGAAGGCAAGACAGTATCAAAGGAAGCGGCTGCTAAAATTGAACAGCGTTACTTGATATCTGAACATAAACGGCATATGCCCGCATCCATGTTTGATCAATGGTGGAAGGAATAATTCAAGAATAGATGAAAAGACGGGAGCTTCTTTCCCGTCTTTTACTTTTCTCTAATTAAAATTGACTTCTGTGGGAGCTAAATCTAGTTTCTCTAGATTTTAATAGAGCACATCTTTTATAGGAAAGTCATAAAATAGACACTAGTCGAGAGTCCCTCAAGCAAAAAATATAGAAGAAGAAACTAGACTTTATTATTACAAAAGCATTGATATGTAAGGGTTTTCATGTGTTTTTTGTGTAAAAAAGTAGGGCTTTTCTGTCGTTTTTAGTAAAAATAACAATCATTTTGTAACACAAATGAAACAATATTAAAATAAATCTGTAAATTTTCTCCCCCTATTTCTATGAGATACTGATACTAGATTAAGAGAGAGACAAATCACTAAAATGAAATCGGGGGACATCATGAGAAAATTACTTATGACAGCATTTATTGCAGCAACTCTTTTCATCAGTGGATTTGCCGGATCGGGAATTAATAAAGCGGAAGCTGCTTCTTATGGAGCGAGTGCTTCAAATGTAGCTAAGAAATATATCGGAGTTCCTTACAGATGGGGAGGAACAACACCGCGCGGTTTTGACTGCTCAGGTCTGGTAGGCTATTCCTTCAAGGCAGCAGGGAAAGCGCTGCCACGTACTGCATCGGGAATGTATAGCACAGGAATGTTTGTAGCTAAAAAGAGCATGCAAAAAGGTGACCTGGTTTTCTTTGCAACTTATACAAAGGGAGCAAGCCACGTAGGAATCTATCTGGGATCAAATCAATTTATTCATGCAAGCTCAAAAGGGGTACGTGTCGACAACTTGTCAAACCCTTATTGGAGCAAAGCGTTTTATGGATCAAAGAGAATCTAACCTCCTTAGGGAGGTTTTTTGTTTTTATTCCCCCTTTTTTAACTTTTTAAACATCCCTTAAACTGTCAAAAAGGTCTGGTCGGAAAGTATTTTTCCTTTTATATAATTGAGATAAAGAAGATTATCTCGAGGGGAAGGAAAGATGTTTTGAAAAAAGTATTATATATATTTGTTGGAATTTCGCTATTTGCAGGATTAATTTCACTAAAATATTTCACTAGTATTTTTGATAGGAAAGAGACAGCAATAGTTAAGGAAGAATCGTATAAATTTCAAAAAGACTTTTCAGACAAAAAGAAACTGAGTGAAGCAGTTGATAATATTTTCATTGGCGAGGTTATGAAAGATTCGGGAAGAGAGCCAATAACCGGGCACCATGAAACACAATATGAAATTCGTGTTACGCAAAATATTAAAGGAGCACTCTTAGGAGACATTACCGTAAATCAGCAAGGAGGTTACTTTAAGGAAAAAGGCAAGTTATATCTTTTTCACTATAAGGGTGATCCGATGCTTATCCAGGGGCATATGTACTTATTTGCGGTAAGCCGCGGAGAAAAAGGTACTTTTGAAATGATACCAAAGTATGGCCATATTGGGTTGAAAACCGAGAAAAAGAAATACCAATTAATTGACGAGTTTAAAAGTGCCACGGATAGCAAGCAATGAAAATAAGAGGTTGTCCTGATTTTCATGCTGATGGTATTGCTTCTCCCGGATAAAAAATTAAAAAAAGATTATCGAACTGCTGCCCTTCTTCTTTCCGCTTTCTTTGTAGGAGTAGTGGCCTTTCTAATAATTTTCTATGAAAAAAGGCTGCCAATGCTGGTGGTTGAGGGAAAAGGAACCACCTTTATAAAAAATGGGATAGAATATGCAGTCAGCTTTATGCAATTTTTATCGATTATTATCTCCCTTTATCAATATTATCTCGAAAAAAAACTAAACCAGCTATACGTGGCTTTAGCCTTTACCTTTTTGTTTTTGTCTGAATTAAATTTCACGATTTATTTAAGTATATTTGATATCGATAACTTTTCTGGCCATCTTTTTAAAATGGTGGGTTATTACTTTATCCTAAAAGGTATTTATTTTTCTTCGTCAAATGATACAGAAGATATTAGGGAGGAAGATTCCTCTAATGAGATAGAGGCTGTAATGATTGAACATCCGGGAATTCTATTTAAATTTAAAAAGATTGGGGATCATTTTGTATATTCGTACTGTGATGGAGATCTTTTATATCAGATGGGTTACTCCCCCAGTGAAATGGTGGGAAAAGATGTTTCTGACTTTTTTTCCGGAAAGGAAAGTAATATTTTTGATTTTTACCAATTCGCTTGGGAAACTCGTGAAAGGATTACTTTTACCGCCCGATGGAGAAATAAATCCATTGTCATTTCACTTAAACCCCTTTTCGAAGGAAGAAATAAGAGTGAGGTAATGGGTGTGGTTACGGACATTTCAGATATTGTACAGACAGGCCAAGAGCCGAAACCTTATCCCCCTGTAATAGACATCCTGCGGTTTCGACAAGGCCAATAAAGAACATCTTTTACAGAGTCTCCTCTTGAGAAGAGGGGCTCTTCTATTTAGAGAACTAATTTTAATACTCTAACACTTTAGTGAGATAAATTTTTCCATTGACATTAAATGATTGGGATTGTATCCTTGTACAGGTTAATGCCATTTTTATGGAAAATAAAATTCCTGAAAGGGGAATAATACCTCATGGGAAATTCAAATAAATTAGGTTTATGGATATTAACGGCTCTTGTCGTTGGAAATATGGTTGGATCGGGAATTTTTATGCTTCCAAGATCATTGGCTGAAGCAGCAAGCCCGGCAGGTGTAGTTCTTGCATGGCTTTTAACCGGTGCAGGAGTATTGATGATTGCGCTTGTATTTGGAAATTTAGCGATTCGAAAGCCAAATCTCACTGGTGGACCGCAAATTTATGCTAAAGAGCTTTTTAAACCAGACTCTCAGGCATCAATTTTATCAGGGTTTATGTCTACATGGGGATACTGGCTTGGAAACCTTGCAGGGAATGTTGCTATTATTACTACCTTCGCAAGCTATCTGTCCACATTCTTCCCAATTTTAACTAGCAATGCTAAGTGGTTTACTATTGGCAGCTTTTCATTGAAAGTTGGAAATGGTTTAACCTTTATTATATGTACAGTCCTTCTTTGGGGAACACATTTTATTATTTTACGCGGTATGGAGAATGCAGGTAAATTAAACTTTGCAGCTACCGCAGCAAAAGTTATTGGTTTTTTCCTTTTTATCGTAATTGGGCTGTTTACTTTTGAAAAAAGCAATATGCTTCCTATTCTTGCAGAAAGAAAAGATGAAGCAGGACATGTTCTTGGCCTTATGTCTCAAGTAAATGGTGCAGCCGTAGCAACATTATGGGCTTTCATAGGTGTTGAATCTGCAATGGTGTTTGCATCACGTGCGAAAAAGCAGATAGATGTTAAACGTGCAACCATTCTGGGATTGGTTATTGCTCTTGTAATCTATATGGGTATTAGCACCCTTGTTATGGGTATGTTAGATCAAAAGGCACTTATTCACTCGGATAAGCCTTTAATTGATGCGATTCAAACTGTACTTGGTCCGATTGGCGGAAAGCTGCTTGCAGGGATTGGATTAATAAGCTTGCTTGGTTCTACTATTGGCTGGGTAATGCTCAGCGCAGAGGTTCCGTATCAGGCAGCTAAACAGGGCATGTTCCTTCCAGTCTTCTTAAAAGAAAGCAAAAAAGGCCTTCCAAGCTTCTCTTTAATTGTTACTAACGCACTTGGGCAATTATTTATTTTCTCAACAGTTTCGAAATCAATATCACAGGCTTTCGATTTTGTCATTGTAATAGCAACACTTTCTTATCTGGTTCCATATTTGATTTCATCTGTCTACCAAGTAAAATTGGTCGTTACAGGTGAAACATATAAAAGTAGCCGCTCAAGAATAGTTGATGGTATTATCGGGTTGCTTTCTACTGTTTATTCCGTTTGGGTTATAGTTGCAGGAACTGCAGATATGAAAACCTTCACGTTTGGTGTGATTATGCTCGCGAGCGGCATTCTCTTCTACAGGCCAATGCTGAAGCATCGTAAAAAAGTAAACCAAGAAAAACAGAAAAAGGCTTTATCAGCATAGATAATTGAGGGGTGCCCAAAGGGCGCCCTTTTTGAGTTAATTAACATTTTTCATCCATATAAATTCTGAAAGCACGGCAGACAGGAGAAGGAAAGATCGTCAGCCTTGCCTCGCAAAAGAAAAAGTAGATCCTTAGAGGATGTGCCGTTTTGAGCGTGTTAAGAAAAGTTAAGTCTTCCACCATAAAGGACTAGCCGAATGCTATTTTTTCTGCTGCTTAAAGAGAATTTTTATTAAAATAACCTTCCCGGATTGGGAAGGTTTATTTTTAATGGAGGTTCAGCTGGTCACCAAGCTCCATGTCGTCTATGCAGAAAGCCTTAACTGGCAGTTTACTCAGATAGTAGCTTATCTGAACGGGAGCTGCGCTTTTTTTACAATATAATCTCAAACGTAGTGCCATTATTAGTTTCACTCGTTACGGTGATTGTACCGCCATGTGCCTCTATCAACTCCTTGGCAATGGAGAGGCCAAGGCCGGAGCCGCCCAGGGCTCTTGTCCGGGATTTATCGACACGGTAAAAACGATCGAATATTCTCGGGAGGTCTTCTGCCGGGATTCCTTTTCCTTCGTCCCTGACTTGAATCATCACTCTTCCGCTATTTTCTTTTGCCTCAAGCATGACCTTTGTAAATGGCTCAGAGTATTTTCTCGCATTATCAAGCAGATTTAGAATGACCTGTTCAAAACGAATGGGGTCAATATCTGCCGACAGTTCGGCAGAACATTCAAATTGGAGGTCCATATTATTTTCTTTAAAAGCGGGAGCAATTTTTTCATATAGCCCTCTAAAATACGGGCAAAGCCGGACTGTTTCTTTTTCTATGGAGAATGTATTTTCATCCATCTTGGCTAAATTAAATAAATCCTTTACCAGCTTGGCCAGCTTAACTGATTCTTCATGTATAATCGCAAGATATTGAGATTTGTCTTCATCATTGGTTTCCGGTCTTCTTGAAATATCTGCATATCCTTTTATATAGGTTAGTGGGGTGCGCAATTCATGTGAAATGCTTGCCAGGAATTCATTACGTTCATTTTTTAATCCTTCTAAATCCCTTGCTAATACAGTGATCGACTCCCCTAATACTCCTAGTTCATCTTTTCCTAGTTTCGGAAGAGCTACACTAAAATCACCTTTACTAATCCGTTTCGTTGCTTCACTCATTTTTATAAGCGGGTGGGTAACAAGTCTTGTTAAAACAACAATCATGATAAACATGAAGATGAGGGAAAGAATTCCCGCAAGTAAAAAATGCCGGTTTAATCCGGAAATGAGCTCTTTGATTTTTTCTGTTTTTTGAAACATATAAACATAGCCATTTACCTTATGTCCGATAACAATGGGGCTGATGGATGCAATATACGGTTGTTGCTGCCAGTCGTCTTCCAAAATCTTGCCTTCATGAGGGGTTTTTCTGTGCTGTTTTTTAATGATACGTCTCATCTCAGGCTCCACTTTATTGGAGGACATATAAATCGTGCCTTTAGTGTCCGTCAGTATAACCTGTGTATCTGTCTTAGATTCCATTAAAGCGATATGTTTGACCGTTTCCTCATGGTAGGAGGCTTCAAGAATTTCCCGATGATTGTTGCCCCTTGTAAGAAGAGCCGACAGCTCATCATGAATCCTGGAATGAATAATATTATTATGAAGAAAAAACATCGAGATTGACTCCAGAAGCAAAACAGCCAGGAAGAAAAACAATCCAATTTTAAATGAGATTTTGTTCATACAATATCGCCCCCTTTCTATAGAATACATCAAAACTAACCAAGGCCGCTGTGTCGATTGTAGCCAATTTTTAAAAAGTAATACCTGAACAGTCGGCAAGTCTTCGGTGCCATGTATGAGCGCGCTGGCAGTTCGTCAACGGAAAGGGAGCAGATTTTCTCTTATTTATATAGACTGTTAAAGCTGTTTTTAGTCAATGGGGCGTGTAGTGGAAGGCGCGAGACTGGAGCGGTAATAGCAGGTAAAATGAGAGACCCCGCAGGCCAGTCAACGCTGGGAAGATTCCTTTTTGCTCTGCTCCACAGGCCAACCTTCATCTCATCGCAAAGCCGCAAGCAGCTGTTTACAGATGCTTCTCAAGAGGCGGGCAGTAGCGCAAAGTGAGTGCCTAGAGCGAAGTTTCAATAGGCAAGCTTAAAACCAAAAGTAAACGATTACTGAGGTCAAAAGAAAGAGGATGCCTCAGCGTCCGAGGCATCCTATGTATAAAAAAGGGAGGTTAAATAAAGGGTAGAGCTGGATGGTTCAAACTTTAATTCCTAATCACATTTACATCTTATCGGGAAAGATTGAAGATGTTATGAAGAACTTGTGGGGAATTTGTGAAGATGAATTTTGTCAGGATTAAAAATGATATGATGGGGGTGTAGATAGAGGGAGTGTGAGGGGCCATGAAAATCCTGATCGTCGATGATGAAAAGAGAATAATAGAAGTCCTCGAGGCCTATTTGGAAAGGGAAGGCTATGAAATTCATTCTGCCGATAATGGCATTGATGCACTAAAAAAGGCTAAGACCATAGAACCTGATCTAATGATTTTGGATCTAATGCTTCCTGACATTTCGGGGGAAGAAGTTTGCAGGCTTGTCCGGAAAGAATCCGATCTTCCTATCTTAATGCTGACAGCAAAATCCGCAGAGGATGATCGCATAAATGGAATTGTGATGGGCGCGGATGACTATGTTTCAAAACCTTTCAGTCCAAGAGAGGTTGTCGTTAGGGTTCAGGCCATTTTAAGAAGGGTTAAAAAGGCTGAGAAAAAAGACTCCATTTCTTTTAATAAAAAGAAGCTAGTTATTGATTTGATAAAAAAAGAAGTAACGGCATACGATCATTTAATCAGCCTCACTCCTATAGAATATAAGCTTTTAACGAATATGGCGATGAGTCCTGGAAGAGTTTACAGCCGCTTTGACCTGCTGGAGAAAATTCAGGATGAAGGGATGTACTATGAAGGCTATGAGCGGAGTGTGGATACACACATTAAAAACCTCCGCAAGAAAATTGAAGGGGATCCGAGACAGCCGATCTTTATCCTGACTGTTTTTGGAATGGGATATAAGTTTGGAGGGACCCTGGATGCTGCAAACTCTCCGGTCTAAAATATTATTCTACTTTTTACTTATCAGCATGATCGGCATTTTATTTGTCAGTTTTTTTATCCAGTGGGGCTTTGAAGAAAGCTTTAAAAACTATCTGGATACCAATCGGGAAAAAAAGATCGAACGTGTTGTCCTTGCAATTGAAAAGGATTTTAAAAGCAATGGCCGCTTTACAAGCGAACCGATTATTGGCCTTCATGAATATGCATTGACAGATCAGCTGTATTTTCAGCTTTATGACAGGTTCGGACAGCTCCAGATGGATTCATCAAGCATTAGGGGAATGATGAATGGCCTTGGGTTAACCGAGCCTATTAAGAATAAGGACGAGTGGCGCAGCAAAACCTATAATCTTAAAGTAGATGACGCCCGGATTGGCAAGCTCGTGGCTATTTATCCTGAGGGCTTGATCGATGATGAACATACATTTCTTCAAACCATTCAGTTATATATCTATGCTGCAGTCTGTTTAACCATCGTATTGGCCATCCTGTTTAGCCTTATCTTTTCAAGGAAACTGACTGCAGGGTTAAAAACTCTTTCGTTCGCAGCGCATGAGCTGCAAAGACATAATCTTACCGTAAGGACGCCATTAAAAGGGCTTCCTGATGAGGTGAAGCAGTTGGCTGTATCCTTTAATAATCTGGCTGAATCCCTTTCAAAGGAAGAGATGCTACGAAAGCAATTTACGGGAGACCTGGCTCACGAGCTCCGAACGCCGCTTGCCACATTGAGAAGCCAGATTGAGGCTTTCCAGGACGGTATTTGGGAACCTACCCCACAGCGATTAAAGCAAAGCCATGAAGAACTAATGCGGCTAGTTCGGCTTGTCAATGAACTAGAAAAACTGCTGGCAGCTGAAAATCCGCAGATTAAGTTAGAAAAGACTGATATAGAGGCAGGAACATTCCTTGCTGATGCATGGGAAATGTTTTTACCGATTTTTCATCAAAGAGGTATTGAGCTGCAGATGGAGCCATTTGAACAAGAGGAATGGTTTAAGGCGGACAAAGACAAGCTCGTGCAAATTCTATCAAACATTCTTAATAATGCATTAAAATATACACCTGAAGGAAAAATGGTTTCGCTCGCTGTTCTGCAGGAAGAGGATTATGTCGGCTTTCAGATCAGGGATGAAGGAGCCGGTATGGATGAGGATGATATCCCCTATATCTTTGAACGGTTTTATAGAGGGGATAAATCCAGGGACAGAAAAACCGGTGGCGTTGGCGTTGGCTTATCCATCGTAAAAGCGCTTATGGATGCCCATAAAGGAAAAATTCAGGTTAAGAGTAAACTGAAAAGGGGTACGACTATCAATCTTTGGTTCCCAAAAGAAGAGGATTAAAAGATACATTTAAAGCCCTGCCGGGTGTCCGGAAGGGCTTTAATAATAAGTCTAACTTAAAAGGTCATTTACGTTATAAATTTTTCCGTTAATGATATTTTCGCCAAGGATAAGGTCAACTAATGCATTACCAACTGTTTCCGGCTTTCTAAGCATGCCCTTCTCCTTGTATTCCTTAAAACGGTCAAGGTCCTTGAACGCCTCCGGTTCGGCAGACCGGATCGTTTCCTGCATTCCAGTATCCATTATCCAAGGGCTAAAAGCAATAATCTGATTGGACGTTTCCATGCTTTCCTGCTCAAGGGCAGCAGTTTGTGTAAACATGTTAAGTCCTGCCTTGGCACTGCAGTATATACTCCAGCCTTCTATCGGGTGCTCCCCAGCCCCTGAAGTTATATTTACAGATAAGATAGATGTTTCAGTATTCTGGGACTTTTTGAAAAAAGTATTTGTAATCAGGATCGGAGCAGCCAGGTTGACTTGGAAGTTCCTCAAAACCGGTATCTGGTCAAGGTTACCGACTTGCTCAATCGGCTCCACCACCCCTGCATTATTAATCAGATAAATCTTCTCCGGCTTCTTTTTAAAAAGATCGAAAGCTAAATCGGAAAAGACCTCCTGTACTTCTTTCTCTAATGCTAGGTTGCATGTAATGTGCCGGAAAGAATAGTTATTCTCTTCCGAAAACTTGGCAAGGGCTTCATTTTCGGTTCGTGATATCGAGATGACCGAAATGCCTTCCTCTAGCATTCTTTTAGCAGCCGCTTCTCCAAGTCCGCGTGATGCACCAGTTATAATAGCGTATTTCATAATTTTTTCCTCCAGGGCTGAACATGTATGGTTTAAGATTCAGCACTTTCATTTCAAATACTATTTTATCAACTGACAAAACCCTTTAGCAAAAAAATAGCATCAAAAAAACAGACGGCCATTAAACCATCTGTTCCCTGGTGGTTAAAAGATAAAATCGTTTCCACTCATTTAAAAAGGTAGCTGCAAGCTTATTGGGACGGTCTATAACATCTCTGGTGTTTCCTTCCTGAATAATCTGTCCATCTATCATGACAGCAAGCCTGGAGGTCAGGTATTGGATTTCTGATAAATCATGGCTAACAAAAAGACAGGAGGTTCCTGTTTGTGCAGTAATTTTTTTGAAGTCTTCCATGAGTTTAATTTTAGTAGGGAAGTCCAGAGCTGAAAAAGGTTCGTCAAGAAATAAAATTTCTGGCTCTACAATCATGGCTCTGGCGAGATTAACCCTTTGTGATTCCCCACCTGAGAGTAAGCGGGCATTTTTTCTCGCTATATGGCTGATCTGAAACCTTTCCATCCATAATTCTGTTTTCTCTTTAATGATCTTTTTAGGAACGCTCCTTAACCGAAGAGCTAAGGAAATATTTTGGAAAACGGATGAGTCAAGGAGCAGTGACTGCTGCATCGCAACGGCGAACTTTCTTCTTGTTTCAATAGGAAGAGAATTTGCTGAAACTGTTTCTTCCCGATAAAGTATGCTGCCTGAAGTATGCTTTTCCAGGAAGGCCATTACCTTGAGGAGAGAGCTTTTTCCAGCGCCATTGGGCCCCATGATTCCTTTAAATTCATTTTGCCCCAGCTGGAAACTGTCTATATTTAGAATCTCTTTTTCTCCTGCATGATACTTTACATGATTAAGCTGTAATAATGGTGTCATAGGTTTCGCGTCCTTTGCTGAAGAAAAGTCAGTGTTCCGGTTATCAAGAAGGCGGCAGACAGCAGAATAAATGAAAGGGCGAGCGCAAGGTCAAAATTCCCTTTTGAGACTTCCATAACTATGGTTGTTGTGAGGATCCGGGTGTCTCCAAGTATATTTCCGCCTACCATCATGGCAGCTCCAACTTCAGCAATTACACGGCCAAATCCGGCTATTATGGCGGCCATTACTGCAATCCTTGATTCCTTTAAAAGAATGAGCAATGTTTGCCTTTTGGTAGCACCCATGGCTTTTATTTGTAAAAGCAACTTATCATTAATCTGCTGGAATGCGGAGCTCGTCAGGCCAGTAATAATTGGGAGTGATACAAGAACCTGAGCCATCACAATCGCTGTAGGTGTATAGAGAAGCGAAAACTGGCCGAGCGGGCCGGAACGCCAAAGAAGAAGCGTAATCCATAGTCCTGCAACCACAGGGGGAAGCCCCATGCCGATATTAATAAATACTAGAATGACTTTCCTTCCTTTAAATCGTGAAAGTCCAAGAGCCATGCCAAGCGGAAGGCCAATTATGGTGCTTATAAGGATAGAAGTGAAGGACACTCTTAAAGTAAGCAGCGTAATTCTGATTACTTCTGGATCCGCTGAAAGAATGATATCCAGGGCCTTTTTAAGTCCATCGATGATTAGTTCCATTTTTCTCCCGCCTTATAAATATCAGTAAAAACAAAGGTAAGGCCCCATAAAAACAGGGCCTTTAATGTTTTCCGCTTACGGCCCCTCGCTTTCCGCGGGCGATCCGGGAGCATCCTCGACACTTTGCGTCTGCGGGGTCTCCCCAGGACCGCTTTTCCCGCTGGAGTCACGCGCCTTCTGCTCCAATCAGCATAGTGAAAAATCAACATTATGCTTTAACTCTGCCTAAAATCTTTAAGAAACTTTAGCGTCAAACCACAAATAAGTTTAATGTCATTCAGCTTCAGTGTGCGCATCGCACGTATAAATGCGTTAACTATTTCAAGAGTGACCTAACGATATTAGCCTTTCATCATCTAGTAAGAGTGCTTGTGCTTTTTGTTCGCCAATATGTTTTTTCTTATTCAGTATATTGATGGAACAGCGGCTGTCCGTATTCTTTTACACCAAAGTCCTTGATGATGTCCTGAACATCTTTGCTAACCATGAAATCAACAAACTTCTCAGCATCCTTGCTGTTTACCTTGTCATGCTTTTCAGGGTTTACCTGCATAACGTGGTAAATATTCATCAGGTCCTTGCCGCCTTCAACCACAATTTTCAAGCCTTTCAGGTTCTTTTCCTGTGCAAGCCATGTTCCGCGGTCTGTCAGTACATATCCTTTTTTCTCTGCTGCTACCTGAAGGGTGGCTCCCATACCTTGGCCAGTCGAAATATAGTTGCTTCCGGATGGTTTAATATTTAGGGCTTGCCATAGAGACAATTCCTTTTTATTAGTACCAGAATCATCACCTCTGGAAACAAAGACTGCTTTTGAATCATAAAGCTTTTTGAAAGCTGCATTGATATCATCTCCTGATACACCTGCAGGGTTTTCAGAAGGGCCTGCCAAAACGAAGTCATTGTACATAACGCGCTTGTAATTGATTGCATCACCGCTGTCTACAATTTCCTGCTCTGATTTTGGAGCATGAACAAGAAGGACATCAGCTTCACCTTTAGTTCCCATTTCAAGAGCCTGTCCGGTACCGACTGCAATGGTTTTTACCTTTACGTTGTTTGCCTTTTCAAACTTTGGAACTAGAATATCAAGCAGCCCTGTATCCTGTGTACTGGTAGTAGTAGCAAGAATCAGTTCAGTTGGAGCCGCTTTTTTCGGGCTTTCCTTTTTATCTTTTGCAGTTGCTTTTTCTTCACTTGCATTTCCGCATGCTGCCAACATCACAAGAAGCAGGACCAGCATACTGGCTAAAAAACTTTTTTTCATAGTGTAGAAACCTCCGTATTTGTAGTTTGATAAATCATTTTTCCAAGATCGTTAATTTCGTATCCTTCTAAATTGGTCAGACTGTTTTTAAAAACAATCGATTGCAAGTAGTTAAGTGTTGCAGAAAGTGCTTTCTTGTTTTCCGGCGTCCAGCGAAAAACAAGATCAAATTGTTCTTTAGCTATTGGGATAAAGTCCAAACCCAATTGGCTTGCTGCAGAGCGGATTCCAAATGCTGCATCTGCTCTGCCGCTGCTTATATAAGAAGCAGTCGATAGATGATTCCATTCTTCTGTTTCATACCCTTTAATGTTTGAGGGCGATATGTCGAGTGACATAAGCTTAGAATCTAAAAGGAATCTCGTACCGGAGCCTTTTTGCCGATTAACGAATTGAATATCTCTTCTTGTCAGGTCTTCAAACCCTTGGATGTTTTTCGGGTTGCCTTTGCCGACAAGCAGGCCTTGTTCTCTTGAAGCAAATCGTATGACAGAAATTTGTTCATACACAAAAAGCTGTTTAATAAATGGAAGATTATATTCTTGAGATGATGGGTCTAAAAGATGCACGGCAGCTATATCACTTTGGCCTCTGTAAAGCATCATGAGGCCTTCAAGGCTCCCAATATATATAGGAAGAATCTGTTGGGCAAGATCTGATGAAGCATTCTTAACAAAATGTTCAACGAGAAAATCATGGCTTCCTGAAAGTCGTACTGGCGTGGCAGTATCCACTGGTGAAATATCCAGCTGCTCCAATTCTTTCCGTGCTGGAGCTTTAGTGCTTTCTTTGAACCTATCAATCTCGGCTTGTTCGATTCTCATTTTATTTCCGATTTTAAAGGCTCTTAATTCCCCCCTCTTAATTAACTCGTAGACAGTGTGCTTTGAAATTTGAAAGATTTTCGCAACCTCATCGGGAGTATAAGCTTTTTCTTCCACTTTGCATTCCTCCTTGAAAGGTGTTTAACAAAAGTATAGTAAGAGATTTTCTTCGATGCAGTGATTATAGTTACGTTTTGTTGAGTTTTGTTAAGTTTTATATACTTTTGTTCTGTTTTGTTTAAATATATGGGAAAAAAAAATACTCGACAAGAAGGAATTTTTAATAGTCAGTCAATATAGGGGCGATGCGAATACAAAATTCACATAAAGTTCACTAACGTCACTGATTGTTCAACCGTTAACATTAGATTTTTTTGTACTATAAGGAGAGAAGAAAATACCGTGCAAGGGAAGGGATCCTGATGGCTAAGCTGTTATATATTACTGCAAATCCTAAAAACGACGTAAAACTATCTAAAGGAATGCAAATCGGCGAGGTTTTTTTAGAGGAGTTTAAAAAGATACAGCCCGATGTTGAAATAAAAAAAATGCATTTATATGATATGGATATTCCTGAAATAGATATGGATCTTCTATATGGCAGAGCTAAACTTTCTTTTATGGGGTACACCTTTGAACAGCTATCTGAGGGTGAGCAAAAGAAGCTTACCGACATGCATGCACTTGCTGACCAGTTCATTGATGCGGATTATTATGTATTTGTTACACCATTATGGAATCTCGGATCGCCGTCTGTTTTAAAAGCTTTCCTTGATAATTTATTTATTGTTAATAAAACATTCAAAAACACGGAACATGGTCCTGAAGGCTTGCTGACGGGCAGAAAAGCTATTCATATTCAGACCAGGGGCGGCATTTATACAACCGGTCCAATGGTGGACTTCGAATTTGGTGACCGTTTCCTAAGAAAAGCACTTGGATTTTTAGGACTGGAGCTTTTGGATTCTGTCATAGCTGAGGGAATGGACCATTTCCCTCAGCAGGCCGCAGAGATTGTTGCAGATGCAAAGAAAATAGCAGCAGAAGCAGCAAGAAAAATGGCATTAAGCCCTGCAAGAGTTTAATGATGATAGTGAAAAACGCGGCCTGCATTGGCCGCGTTTTTTTAGTATTTAAAACCTCCCGGTAAATTGAAAGAACAAAATCACTAATCCTAGAGCCCACACGTAGATGGCAAATGGCTTGAGAGAATGGTTTTTTAGGTAGCCGACCATCCATTTAACGGCGATATAACCAAAAACGCCAGAGGCAATAATTCCAACAATTAATGCAGACAGTGAAATCTCTTCACCTTTACCTTCAAATAAATCAAGAGATTGGAGAACAACGGCTCCGGCTATTGCTGGAGTAGAAAGCAGGAATGAGAAATAAGCGGCTGTTTCCCGGTCTAATTTCCTCCATAAAGCAGCCACTATAGTCATACCTGAACGAGAGATAGCTGGAAAGATAGCGACCGACTGAAAGACCCCAATAATAAAGGAATCCGCATAGCTGATATCATCCATTTTTTTATGGCCATTCTTAATAGAGTCTGCCAGCCACAGGAAAACCCCCGTAATCAAAAATTCCCAGCCGATTGTAACGCCCGTTTTGGAAATTTCTTCGAAGTAATCCTTGAATAGTATTCCAATCACAGCTGCAGGTATTGTGCCGACAATTAAAAGGAAAGTTAATTTACTAAATGGTTTTTTTAGGATTTTAATAAACTCTGCTCGGTAAAAAATGAGGATAGCAACCAAAGTTCCCAGGTGGAGCATGGTATCTAGCATTAATCCAGCTTCCTGCAAATGAAACAGTTTTCTTCCAAGATATAAATGGCCAGTACTGCTTATCGGCAAAAACTCAGTTAATCCCTGAATAATTCCAAGAATAAAAGATTCCAATTTTGTCAGCATACAAAAACCTCGCTTATTTCTAATATTTTATATGTACCTGGCTTCCTTCTTCATTTTAGGTGGACAGTCTTATACCGTCAATATAAGAAGGGGATTATTTCCAAAAACAAAAACCTATATATTAAATAGTACAAGATAAACTTAAAATCCATGCAAGATAATCGTAAAATTCAGGGAAAACCAATAAAATAGAGATAAGATTTTCGGGGAGGGGAAGTTGACATTGGGAAACGGATATCTTTTTTTTAATACTTCAATAGGGGTTAAAAAACCAGAGAATATCAGAAATAAAGAGCAGGCCTGCCCTTTTTGTGACAGAAGCCAGCTATCAGATATCATTTCGGAAGATGGGGGAATGATTCTTTTAAAAAATAAATTCCCAGTTTTGGAGAATGCCTATCAGACTGTTTTAATTGAAACGGACGATTGCCAGGGTGAGATTTCAATGTACAGTTCGGAGCAATTACATAAACTTTTACAGTTTTGTTTAAAACATTGGATTGAAATGGAGGAAAGCAGGAATTTTGAATCCGTCATATTCTTCAAAAACCATGGCCCTTTGTCAGGGGGGACTTTGGCACATCCGCATATGCAAATTGTTGGATTGAACGATATTAATTACCGGGAAAATATTAACCAGGAGTGCTTTGAGGGGTTATTGATTGAGGAAAAGAATGGTGTTGTCTTTACCCTATCAAGCAAGCCAAGAATTGGTTTTTATGAATTAAATGTTCAAATGGATGATTCTCATTATAAGGAGAACTTTGGAGTCTATCTTCAGACAGCAGTTCATTATCTCCTTAATCATTTCCCGTTTAAATGCTCAAGCTATAATATTTTTTTCCATCATATAGATAAAAAGATTTATGCGAAAATTGTTCCTCGGTTTGTGACGACTCCACTCTACATTGGTTATGGCATTCCACAGGTACCAAATAACCTCGATTGGATGGCAAGGAAAATCAGGGAAATTTATTTCGCTGAGGAAGTAAATAAAGGAATTTCTTTTTAATATGGCGGGAAACTAAAATTGTAAAAAAATCCATTTGCTATTAGAAGTTGTGATTTACTCTCAGAAAAAATATAATGGAATATTGTACGGGTTCCTTTTTTGGGTTCTCATTTTTTAGAAAAGCATATTAAAAACATGCATTATTTTAGAAAATTCCAACAAATTTTCTGAATCTAGATCAGCGCCCAGCAAGTTTTAATCTCTGTAAAGCTTCCTTCAAGTATCCTGCATTAAGTATGACCTTTAGGTGATACTTGGTGCAGCTAGTGGCCATTCCATTCTCCCTATGATAAGTAAACATCGAATCGCTGAAAGTACTTCTGCGCCACAGAAATACCCAGGAAGTTACTGTTCAGCTCGTCGCAATGCATCGTGATGCCTAATCATAGAAGTGATTTCCTGAAGTTCTTCAGGTAGATGCTTTGCTCTTCGTGTTTCCTTTATCTCAGTCGAAGCGGAGGCCTGCAGGACGCAGGTCGGAAAGGCGTTGCCATAGGACAAGGAAAGCTTCGGCAGCTTAATCATCGCACGAAGAAGAAGCTTTAGCTTTTTGGAGGAAGTGGGGATTTTAGCCTTCTTCATAGGATATACGTCGCTTAATGGGCGCTTGCGCCTTTTGTTATAAAGGAGAATTAAATGACATGACTTCTAATAAAAATACAACTCCAAGACTTGATTATAATTTGGTATTTATCCTGTTTCTCCTGTTTATAGCAAGCTGTCTATGCATTTACACAGCACAGGCAACAGGGCAGTATAAAGAAAACTTTGTAATGAAACAAATCATTTGGTATATTGTCGGCGGCGGAATTATTACGGGGGTTATTACCCTTGATTCGGATCAACTAAAAAAACTGACCTGGTATGCCTACGGTTTCGGTTTATTCCTTTTGATATTATTGATTATTGCTCCACCAAGTATTGCTCCTACGATTAATGGAGCGAAAAACTGGTTTAAGGTTCCTGGCCTGGGTTCACTTCAGCCCTCGGAGTTTGTTAAAGTCTTTATTATTCTCGGGCTTGCAAGGGTAATTGATGAGCACCATCATAAAAATCCGGTAAAAACCCTTCAGACAGACTTTTGGCTTCTGGCTAAGATGGGAATTGTAACAATGGTTCCGCTCGCATTAATTATTAAACAGGACCTGGGAACATCTCTTGTATTCCTGGCAATTATGATTGGAATGATTTTTATCTCGGGCATAACCTGGAAAATTCTTGTTCCAATTTTTTCGACAGGCGTATTTTTTATATCGGTTATTTTTTACTTTGTTTTAGCACAGCCTGATTTATTGGAGAAATACCTTGGTGTACAGCAATATCAATTTGCCCGGATATATTCCTGGATTGATCCTTATAATAATCAAAGCTCTACAGGATATCAGCTGACGAGGTCTCTTTTGGCTATTGGTTCTGGCGAAACGAGCGGAAAAGGTTATGGGCATCGGGACGTTTATCTGCCTGAAAGCCATACAGACTTTATTTTCAGCGTTGTGGGCGAACAATTTGGCTTTGTTGGTGCAAGTATTTTAATCAGCTTGTTCTTTTTGCTGATTTACCATATTACAAAGGTCGGGATGGAAACGAAAAATAATTTCTACTCATACCTTTGTGTAGGAGTTATCAGCATGATCACTTTCCACGTCTTTCAAAACATCGGTATGACAATCGGCTTGCTGCCGATCACGGGGATACCTTTGCCATTTATTAGTTATGGGGGAAGCTCGCTGATGGGGAATATGCTGGGCATCGGCCTTATTTTCTCCATTCGCTATCATTACAAAAAATATATGTTTTCCACAACAGCATAACTAGACAACAGCATGCCAAACCAGCATGCTGTTTTTGGTATACTGCGGATAAACTTGTTGTTTGAATTTGAGAAGGGTACAATCTTTCTTAGCAGAAAGTAAGAGAGGTGTTCGTAATGGAAGAAGAATTTTCCCGCCAGTTTGATGCCCTGATTGAAAAGTATTCCGAGTTGCTGGTTGGCAAAACAGACACAGAAGTAATGGAAAAGGTGAAAATGTGGGCTTTATATACCCATATCGCCAAATCGATGCCGGCCCTTGCCAAACATTGGAACGGGCTGTACCCGGAAGCAAAAGAAAATATGAAGATTCTTATTGGTGAAATAAAAGAATTAAATGAGCTGCACCGTTCATCAAAAGCATAAAAAATGGGGACTAGCTTATGCTAATCCCCGTTTTTTTTATTTCTAGCGTCAGCGCCTAGAACCTTTTGAAAATGCTCTGCGCCATGACTTAGCGAATGTTCAACTGTTCGCACAGCTGCATGGGTGTCTATTTAGAGAAGGATTTACAGTTCGGTGAACGTGCTCTTGCGCTCTTCTTATTGAATATTACTTCCGCCTGGGAATTGATTTGTATACCCTTGGAATTGCTGATAAGCCTGCTGAAGCTTCTGCTGGTCAGCAGCTTCAATTTTATACCAGCCCTTGCGGAACATGGCATTATAAAGGTCACGCTGGCAGTTTTCGGTTTCATTAAAAATAGAAAGGATATCCTGATATAATCCGTCATGACTTGCTTCATGCATCGCAACTGAATAGGCAGTAGTCATATACTTTTCAGTAGTAAGCATATCGTTAATAAAATCACGGTCATTCATTTGCGGAGTTTTTGGAATCTGTGTTTCCGGATTTTGAATTTTTTGCTGGTTTGAATTTTGATTCATATTAATATCTCCTTCTGCTATTAGATGCTTATTACTGCATGGTTCCTGAAGATTGGTTTTGATTTAAATGGGAATTAAGATGTCCAAGGATTTGCTGATAGTGGCGCTGATGCATCGCACTGCATTTTTCAACTTCTGCTCTAACTTCGGGATCCTGACATTGCTGAGCAAAGAAGTTTGCTTTTTTAGCGGCGAGTAAATTCCATGACATCATGTCGTTTACATAAAGAGCATCCTTTGACGAAATGACTGAAGGCGGTGTCTGCATGATACCTTGCTGGTTTTGCGTATTCATATTTTGCTGCTGCATAGGTGTACCTCCTGAATAAATGGATTTGCTTTGTTGTAACTGCTTTTTTAGTTTGTGTTATTGCCTAATTTCTATACAGCTAGGTAAATTGGACATAAACTTGTGACATATAAAAATAAAATGAAAAAGCCCGGCATTTGCCAGGCCATTTTTGTATTTACATACATAAAATAATAATAGTCGCGGTACAGGTGCTTGAAGCAGATCTTGGAATAGAGTTTTATCTTTTCTTGTACTGGTTATTTTGGCTGTTTCTTTTTCCGCCGCCATCTCCTTCAACTGTCGGGCCGGCATTTCCTTTAACGCTAGCGGCACTGACCCCTGCCTTGGAAGGATTTTTCTTCATTCTTGCCATATTATCACCCCGTTTTTTAATCTTCCCAAAAGTGTAAAATAAAAAGCGGAAAGCAGAAAAAACACTTTTCTAAAAATTTTTATTTTTTCACGCTTAATTATTGCGGAAATTTTTGAAATATTTTATAGTTATAATAACAAAGCTCATTCAAACCAGGAAATTTTTTTTGTATATAAAATGAATGAGTGTTCATTCAAAAGCGTCGAAGGGGGAGACAAAGGTGATCCAACTGATTAAAAAAGCTGCTGTTCTTGGCTCGGGTGTTATGGGTTCAGGGATTGCGGCACATTTGGCAAACATAGGTATTCCAACTTTATTACTGGATATTGTTCCTCGTGAACTGACAGCAGATGAAAAGGCAAAAGGGCTGTCCCTAGAAGATAAGCAAGTCCGGAATCGTATTAGTGCAGCATCCATTCAAAAGCTTTTAAAACAAAAACCGGCTCCACTAACATTTAAAAAGAACCTGGGATTAATTGAGGCAGGAAACCTGGAGGATGACTTAAGCAAACTAAGTGAAGTTGACTGGATCATTGAGGTTGTTGTTGAGAACCTAAATGTTAAGAAACAGGTTTTTGAAAAAGTTGATCATTATAGAAAAGCTGGAAGCATAATTAGTTCAAATACTTCTGGTATCTCCGTTGAAGCTATGGCAGAAGGAAGAACGGAAGATTTCCAAAAGCATTTTCTTGGTACTCACTTTTTTAACCCACCGCGCTATTTAAAGCTTTTAGAGGTAATTCCAACAAAGAATACCTCTCCTGAAGTGGTAGCTTTCATGAAGGAATTTGGTGAAGATGTCCTTGGAAAAGGTGTGGTTTTAGCTAAGGATACTCCAAACTTTATTGGCAACCGTATTGGTACATACGGACTGCTTGTAACATTAAAGGAAATGCTGAAAGGCGGCTACAGTGTCGGTGAAGTTGATTCTGTAACAGGTCCTCTGATTGGCAGACCGAAGAGTGCTACCTTTAGAACTCTTGACGTAGTAGGTCTTGATACTTTTGTTCATGTTGCAAACAACGTTTATGAGCAGGTTGATGGACAAGAGAAGGAAATTTTTGAAGTGCCGGGATTTATGAAGGAGATGCTTCAAAGAGGCTGGCTGGGAAGTAAATCAGGACAGGGATTCTTTTTAAAGCAGGGCAAAGAAATATTGGAGCTGGATCCGAATACTCTTGAGTACGGACCTCGCAAGAAACTAAAAACAGCAGCCGTTGAATTAAGCAAGCAGGAAAAGGGCACTTCAAACAAATTGAAAGCGCTTGTATACGCTGATGACCGTGCCGGCGAATTATTATGGAATATCTTCAGCCCGGTATTTGTATATTCGGCGGAGCTTCTTGGAACCATTGCAGATGACATTGTAGCCATCGACCGTGCTATGAAATGGGGATTTGGCTGGGAAAAGGGACCATTTGAGTCTTGGGATGCCATTGGTCTTGAAAGGTCAGTTCAGAAAATGAAGGAATCGGGTTTGGCAGTTCCGGCCTGGGTAACTGAAATGCTCGAAAAAGGCTTCACCTCTTTCTATAAAGAAAGTGAAAACGGTCTACAATATTATGATAATGGCGAATACAAAGCAATTGAGGTTAATCCAAAGGTTATTGACCTTAAAGCATTGAAACAGAAAAATGGTGTTATCAAAAAGAATAGCGGTGCAAGCTTGATTGATATGGGTGATGGTGTTGCCCTTCTTGAATTCCATTCACCTAATAATGCAATCGGACTTGATATTATCCAAATGATCAATTTTGCAGTGGATGAGGTCGAAAAGAATTATAAAGGTCTTGTTATCGGCAACCAGGGTAAAAACTTCTGCGTTGGTGCAAACCTGGCTATGATTCTTATGGAAGCTCAGGATGACAATGTATATGAACTCGATATGGTTGTCCGACACTTCCAGCAGGCAGCACTGAAAATTAAATATAGTACGAAGCCAGTAGTAGCTGCTCCTTTTGGTATGACCCTTGGCGGCGGTGCAGAGGTTTGTCTTCCTGCTGCACATATCCAGGCATCATCCGAGACTTATATGGGTCTGGTTGAAGTCGGAGTGGGACTGATTCCTGGTGGCGGCGGAAATAAAGAGCTTTATATGAAGCATCTTGAAAACCTGCCAAACGGTGTAGAGTTTGATCTGCAAAAGGTTGTTAACAAAGTATTTGAATCAATCGCTACTGCAAAGGTCTCAACTTCAGGAGATGAAGCACGTCAAAACAACTTCCTTGACCTTGCTGATGGGGTCAGCGTAAACGGGGACCACTTACTGTATGACGCAAAGCAGGCCGCTCTAGCCCTTTATGAAAAAGGATATAAGCCACCTGTGCGGAAAAAGGTACCTGTAGTCGGAGAATCAGGCTATGCGGCTCTTTTATTGGGAGCTCAGTCTATGCTTTATTCTGGTTATATCTCCGAGCATGATTTGAAAATTGCCAAAAAGTTAGCCTATGTGCTTTCTGGAGGAAAGGTTCCATACGGTACCGAAGTGGATGAACAGTATCTTCTTGATTTAGAAAGAGAAGCTTTCTTAAGCCTTGTTGCAGATCCAAAATCACAGCAAAGAATGCAGCACATGCTGTTAAAAGGAAAACCTTTACGTAATTAATTACAAAATGAAAAGAATAACAGATTTACAGATAAATAGAAGGAAAGAGAGGGACAGAAATGAGAGAAGCGGTGATCGTTGCCGGTGCCAGAACCCCGGTTGGAAAAGCGAAAAAAGGGACGCTCGCCCAAGTTCGTCCTGATGATCTGGGAGCACTTGTAGTTAAAGAAACTTTAAAACGTGCAGGTAACTATGAAGGAAATATTGATGATTTAATAATTGGCTGTGCCATGCCGGAAGCTGAGCAAGGATTAAATATGGCGCGTAATATTGGAGCACTTGCAGGACTTTCACATACAGTTCCAGCCATTACGATTAACCGGTATTGTTCATCTGGTCTCCAGGCAATTGCTTACGGGGCTGAGAGAATTATGCTGGGCCAATCCGATACGATCATTGCCGGTGGAGCAGAGTCTATGAGCCTTGTGCCAATGATGGGCCATGTTACCCGGCCAAATATCAGATTAGCTGAAGCTGCTCCTGAATATTACATGGGAATGGGACACACAGCT
The DNA here is from genome assembly GCF_058790155.1 of Neobacillus sp. FW104-15D2. Classification (NCBI taxonomy): domain Bacteria; kingdom Bacillati; phylum Bacillota; class Bacilli; order Caryophanales; family Bacillaceae; genus Neobacillus; species Neobacillus sp. FW104-15D2. The sequence goes on along the minus strand of NZ_JBYTCJ010000003.1, from coordinate 182,334 downwards.
GAACAGGTAGCAAAAAAATACGGCATCAGCCGCGAGGACCAGGATGCATTTGCGGTACGAAGCCACCAGCGGGCAGTGAGAGCAATCCAGGAAGGAAAATTTGCAGATGAAATTGTTCCAGTTGATGTTGCTTTCCGTTCAGTTGGAAAAGACAACAAGCTGGTTGAAAGAACACTTCAATTCACTCAGGACGAAGGAGTTCGGCCTGATACAAACCTAAATACACTTGGAAGACTTCGCCCGGCATTTTCCATTACTGGATCAGTTACAGCCGGAAATTCTTCACAGACAAGTGATGGTGCAGCAGCTGTGATGGTAATGGACCGCGAAAAAGCGGACTCGCTTGGACTTGCGCCAATGGCTAAATTCAGATCCTTTGCAGTTGGAGGAGTCCCTCCTGAAATTATGGGGGTAGGCCCAGTGGTAGCTATCCCAAAAGCATTGAAGCTTGCCGGGCTGGAAATTTCTGACGTTGGCCTGTTTGAACTTAACGAAGCATTTGCCTCTCAGTCCATTCAGGTAATGAGGGAGCTAGGACTAGACGAAGAAAAAGTAAACGTAAACGGTGGTGCCATTGCGCTCGGACATCCGCTTGGATGCTCAGGTGCAAAGCTGACACTGACCCTGCTTCATGAAATGAAGCGAAGGAATGTGCAATTTGGTGTTGTAACCATGTGTATTGGCGGCGGAATGGGAGCTGCAGGCGTGTTTGAACTTCTTTAGGTATTTTCTTCTGGAGCAGATAAACTGCTGCTGGAAGTGTAAGTCTTAAAATTAGAATGGAGGTCAAATAATGGCAAACCAAACAGAAAAGTTGATTAAAGGCGGAAGCTTTTTAATAGAGGATATTTCTTATGAGAATGTGTTCACTCCTGAGGATTTTACGGATGAACAAAAAATGATTGCTAAAACAACAGATGACTTTGTGGAGAATGAAGTTATTCCACAGGTAGAGTATCTTGAAAAACACGAGTTTGACCGCACTGTAAAGCTATTAAAAGAAGCAGGCGAACTTGGTTTATTAGGAGCAGACGTTCCGGAGGAGTATGAAGGTTTAGGGCTCGATAAAGTAAGTTCAGCACTAATTACTGAAAAAATGTCCAGAGCAGGCGGCTTCTCATTATCTCATGGTGCCCATGTAGGTATCGGATCACTTCCTATTGTTTTATTTGGAGATGAAGAACAAAAGAAAAAGTACCTTCCGGCTTTGGCTTCTGGTGAAAAGCTTGCTGCCTATGCACTAACTGAACCAGGCTCAGGTTCTGATGCTCTTGGCGCAAGAACAACTGCCAGATTAAATGAAGAAGGCACTCATTATGTGTTGAACGGTGAAAAACAGTGGATTACAAATGCTGGATTTGCGGATGTATTTGTAGTTTATGCGAAAATTGATGGTGAGCACTTTACGGCATTTATTGTAGAAAGAGAGTTTCCAGGAGTTTCAACAGGAGCAGAAGAGAAGAAAATGGGTATTAAGAGCTCTTCCACTCGTACGTTGATTCTGGAAGATGTTAAAGTGCCAAAAGAAAACCTATTAGGTGAATATGGCAAGGGCCATGTTATTGCCTTTAATATCTTAAATATTGGACGTTACAAGCTGGGGGTAGGCGCAGTCGGCGGTTCTAAACGGGCATTTGAAATTACTGTTAAATATGCCAACGGCCGTCAGCAGTTTAAAACACCGATTTCTCAATTCAATTTAACAAAAGAAAAATTCGGTACAATGGCTTCGAAAATTTATGCGGCTGAAAGTTCTGTTTACCGCACTATTGGATTGTTTGAAAATAACCAGGGCCAACTTTCCAATGAAGAAGCAAAGGATATCAAATTAGTTGCAAATTCCATTGCAGAGTATGCAATCGAGTGCTCTCTAAATAAATTCTTTGCAAGTGAAGTTCTTGACTACGTAACGGATGAAGGCGTTCAAATCCACGGCGGATACGGCTTTATGCAAGAGTATGAAATAGAAAGAGCGTACCGTGATTCCCGTATCAATCGTATTTTTGAAGGAACGAATGAGATCAACCGACTATTAGTTCCAGGTACTTTCCTGAAAAAAGCATTTAAAGGCGAGCTGCCATTATTCCAAAAGGCACAGGCCCTTCAAGAAGAGTTAATGATGATGATGCCGGAAGAGCCAGGGGATGAGCCGCTTGCCCAAGAAAAGTACTTAGTGAGAAATGCAAAGAAAATTGGCTTATTGGCTGCTGGCTTAGCTGCACAAAAGTTCGGAAAAGCGCTTGAAAAAGAGCAGGAAATCCTTTCAAACATTGCTGATATTGTTTCTAATGCATATGCAATGGAATCAGTTGTACTGCGTACTGAAAAGGCTATTCAAAAGTCAGGGCTTGAGAAGAACCAGCAAAAGCTTCTCTACACTCAAATTTTCTGCCAAGAAGCATTTAATGAAATCGAGCAGCATGCTAAGGAAACTTTAGTGGCGGTAGAGCAAGGAGACACTCTTCGTATGCTAATATCTTCACTGCGCAAGTTTACCCGTTTTACACCAATTAATGTAATTGCGAAAAAACGTGAAGCTGCCGATAGACTGATTGAAGCGGAACGTTTTGTCGTTTAATTCATAGCTTAAAATAGGCATACTGCCTTGAAAGGCTCCCTGTTTCTGAAGGGAGCCTTTCATTTTCTAAGCACAGAAAAGTTTCCTTTCTTGTGAGCAGGAATTTTTTTAGAAGGATCGAAAATATTATAGTGGTATTTCCACGAATACGGTTTCAAAGAGTACTTCTTTTGTTAGGAATTTAAAAGCTGATATGATAATATTCATATTGAGTAAGTCCCATTGAGAAAATAGAGGATGGTGAAGAAGTGGCATTAACTTTTTACTGGTACCCAAAATGCGGCACATGCAGGAAAGCAAAAAAGTGGCTTGATGAGCACGAGCTTTCTTATAATGAAGTACATATTGTGGACAATCCTCCCTCTCGCAATGAGCTAGAGGAACTGTATAAAAAAAGCGGTCTGGAATTAAAGAAGTTTTTTAATACCAGCGGTCAAAAATACCGCGAATTAGGTATTAAGGATAAAGTTGCTTCAGCGTCCGAGGAAGAACTTTTGGACCTGCTATCCTCTGATGGAATGCTAATCAAACGTCCCCTTTTGACTGACGGTAATAAGGTGACTGTTGGCTTTAAACTAGAGGAATATGAGCAAAAGTGGCTTTAATTTATTATTGGCGGTAAGCACTAACTCAGGCTATCTATTTATAAGGATAGATTTATTAAACGAAACAGTGGAGGGATTTCAATGACAACACCAAAGGATTTACGTTATTCAGAAGAACACGAGTGGGTAAAAGTTGAAGGAGAAAAAGTTCGCGTTGGTATTACTCATTTTGCTCAATCTGAGCTGGGAGATATCGTTTTCGTTGAGCTTCCTGAGGTTGGAGACGAAGTAACTGCTGACGAGCCATTCGGCAGTGTAGAATCAGTTAAAACCGTTTCCGAACTTTATGCACCAGTCAGCGGAAAAGTAGTAGAAGTAAATGAAGACCTAAATGACAGCCCTGAATTTGTAAATGAATCTCCATATGAAAAAGCATGGATGGTTGTAATTGAGCCATCTGACAGCAGCGAAATTGATAATCTTATGACTGCAGAACAATACGAAGAAATGACTAAAGAAGACTAATAAACGATTTATAAAAGCGTTCCTTTTCCTTTTTGGAAATGGGCGCTTTTTTTAGTTTACCTAAGTAGAAAGTAACAAATTTTCTAAATAATATGTATTTAATTTACCAAGTATATAGTAAAATGGATGTACATAATAAAAATAGTTATAGGAAAATGGAGGTGATTAAATGGAAAATAAACCACTTCATTTTGATGGAAGTATTCATCCGGAATTCAATGACGGACAGGAACCTGTTGTGTTTGAACTAACTGATGAAATCAGAAAAAACCTCGGTGCCAACCCTTATGATTTATCTGGTGAATAAGGAATAACGAAGGAACCTGCTAAATGCAGGTTTTTTTTTATCCTCAAATTCTGAAATTCTGAACGCATAATGACAATTACTGCTATGCCATCGCCTCAAATCCCGACAATTGCCGAGTTATCTTTAGCTAGCTAATCAGTATTTATATCCCTATATTCTGAACGCACAAAGGACACGATGTCCTAGTCAGGCGAAAGGCACAGGACAAGGAAAGCTACGTCAGCTTTGCCTCGCACGAAGAAAAAGCATAGCTTTTTCGAGGATGTGCCGTTTTGAGCGTGATAAGTAAAACTAGGGCATCCGCCAAAGGGACTTGGCGAATGCCATGTTTTTCTAAAGCATTTTCCTTGAAAAAAGTATTTCTTTTCTGTAATATTGCTTTGAATTAAAAATACTTTAATTCAAACAATATGGCTTGTGCCCACAACAGTGATTATGCACAAAAGAGGAGCTAGATACGAAATGGCAAAGGTATTATACATTACTGCCAATCCAAATGATGAAACTCAATCATTTAGTATGGCAGCAGGTAAGGCATTTATTGACACATATAAAGAGGTTAATTCAAATGATGAAATCATTCATCTTGACCTTTTTAAAGAAGATATTCCTCAAATTGACGCCGAAGTTTTTAGCGGCTGGGGTAAACTTCGTTCAGGCTCTGCTTTTGAAGAATTATCAGATTCCGAAAAAGCAAAAGTGAGTCGCTTGGCTGAAATAAGTGAACAGTTTGTTGCAGCAGATAAATTTGTATTTGTAACACCTTTCTGGAACTTTTCTTTCCCTCCAGTTATGAAAGCATATATGGATTCAGTAGCTGTTGCAGGAAAAACTTTCAAATATACTGAACAAGGCCCTGTTGGATTGCTGACCGACAAAAAGGCACTTCATATTCAAGCACGCGGAGGCATCTATTCAGAAGGTCCAGCTGCTGAAATGGAAATGGGACACCGTTATCTGTCCATTATGATGCAATTCTTTGGAGTGCCTTCCTTTGAAGGATTATTTATCGAAGGTCAAGCTGCAATGCCAGAAAAAGCACAGGAAATTAAAGAAAACGGGATTGCACGTGCGAAAGACCTTGCACAGACATTCTAATAATTTAAAAAGAGCCGCAGGGCTCTTTTTTTTAGGTAATTAGAATTTATATCCCTAAATTCTGAACGCATGACGGACAGGATAAGGAAGGCTTCGTCAGCATTATCATCGCACGAAGAAAAAGCATAGCTTTTTTGAGGATGTGCCGATTTGAACGTGATAAGTAAAACTAAGGCATCCGCCAAAAGGACTTGGCGAATGCAGTTTTTCTAATCCTTATTTCGTTTACAGCTGAAAAGCTTTTCTTATTATTACCATACTTTCTGAGTGAAAAGGGGGAAAGCTAAACCTACATAAAGTCAGGAAGGGTGGATGAAGAGATGTTAAAACAGGATAAAATTGATGTTACTGATCGTATTGTCGGGAAAATAAAGAATGGAGAAATTGAACTCCTGCTTGAAAATAGCCCTATCGGAAAAATTAAGCTTCCTGAAAATATACAATATGAACTGGAACACCATTTTGAAGCGGACCAATCAAAGATTTATCAAAATGTAACAGTGTCTGAGGGCCGAGATGCGCGGTATACTGATTGTGATGAGGGTGGATGGTGTTAGAATACAGCCGTCCCCGAGATAAGCAACTTTCTACTCATGTTTGGACAATGATGATATAGTAAACATACACAGCTAAATTATTACACATATTGTCGGACATTGAATATGCTAAAGTACGATTCAATTCGATTATCGGGGCTGGCCATTACTATATTTGGGTGATGTTAATGAATGATGAGTATGTTGATAAGGTCATTATTGTTGAAGGCACATCGGATAAAAAGAAGGTAAAAAGCATCGTAAAAGAACCAGTTGAAATAATCTGTACAAATGGAACCATCAGCATGACAAGACTCGACGAATTGGTTGAATTCCTTGAAGACAAGGATGTTTATATTCTCCTTGATGCCGATGAGGCAGGAGAAAAATTGCGAAAAAGATTTAAAAGGGAGATTCCCGAGGCAGAACATTTATACATTGACAGGATGTATCGGGAAGTTGCTACTGCACCGCAGAATCATCTGGCAACCGTCCTTTTAGGGGCAAATATAGATGTCCATACCAAGTTTTTGGAAGGTTAAAGCCGTCATGGATGAATGGTCGAAAGAACAATATACTTCATTTATGGAAAACGGCTCAACAGGACTTGTTTATTTTTATACTCCTTTATGTGGAACTTGTCAGGTAGCTTCGAAAATGCTGCTTGTAATATCTGAGTTGATGCCTGTCTTGTCAATCGGAAAGTTAAACGCAAATTATGTCCCTGACCTGGCCCGTAGCCTCTCCATAGAAAGTGTACCCTCCTTATTGTTTATAAAGGATGGCGAGGTACTAGAAAGGATATATGCCTTTCATTCGGTACCATACCTAGTGGAGAAAATTAAAAAATTAATTTATTAATAACAGTTGATACTTTAATCTGTTTCCGTGTGACGACAAAAGAGGGTTCGGAATCTTTATTCCGAACCCTCTTTTTGTAATGGATTTTACCATTCTAATTCAAGAACTCATAGGTAATACTGGCCCACCCCATGTCCAGTTGGCTATCTTTTTAAATTAGGGTGGACTGTCCGCATCGCGGAGAGCGAGTGCTTAGGAACGAAATCAACAGGCCCCCTTTACACTGTGATGATCCTTTCATCTTTTTTGTTCTATGGTTTTAAAATTTTTATGAAGAATGAAATTCCTTTATTTACATTTTGTTCCTAACCGGGTTATATTTAGGGAGGCGAAGTATTCTAAGGGGCGGATGATTTATGCATTTCTATCAAAGCTTAACAACACAATTCCGTGGATATAATCGAAACATTAAACTCAGCTTTATGGCAAATATATTAACTCAAATTGGCATGGGCGTTTTTATGGTTATTTATAATTTTTATATTAGAAAGCTGGGTATGCCTGAAACAGTTAATGGACAGATCATTTCGATGGCATCACTTGCAACAGCACTTATTCTGGTTCCTGCTGGTTTAATTAGTGACAGGTTTGGCAGAAGAAAAGTTATTTTTTACAGTATTGTGGTTTCGGGCCTTATTCTATTGTTAAGAAGTGTAATGGCTGTTCAGGATTCTTTGGTTTTCCTTGCTTTTGCGGGCGGCCTCACTATGGCTTTCTCTCAAGTTTCAGGGATTCCCTGGATGGCCGAAAATTCGAAGGCTGAAGAGAGGGTTAATTTATTTAGCCTTCATTTCGCGTTAATGACGGGTGCAAACGTAATTGGAAACCTGTTGGGAGGCTTTTTAAATGATGGTTTCTCCTTATTTTTAAATGATGTAAATAGCATCCGCTTAACCTTAATAATCGGGGCTCTTATTTTTCTCGTAGGGGCTTTTCCTGCGTCTAAGTTCCAGGAGAAGCTGCCAGTGAAGTCCGAGGGAAAAGCAGTTGAACCTGTGAGAAAGCTAAACTGGAAGAGCAATGGACTAAAAATGATTTTTCTTTTTGCAGTGTCCCAATTATTAATTGGCTTTGGAGCGGGTCTGGTTATTCCTTATTTAAATCTTTATTTTGCCGACCGTTTTTCTGCTCCTACATCTGCAATAGGCTTAATCATTTCTCTTGGCCAGGCGGCAACTGCTCTTGCTATGATCATAGGCCCTCAGGTTGTAAAAAGAGTAGGGGAGGTAAGAGCGGTTGTATTTCTTCAGCTTTCGTCTCTTCCTTTTCTCCTGCTAACCGCTTTTGCTCACCATTTATGGATTGCTGCTCTTGGCTTCCTATTTCGACAGGCACTAATGAATGCAGCGAATCCTATCCAATCCTCTCTGATGATGGAAAAGGTCGATGATTCGGTTAAGGGGCTTGGAAATTCGATCAATCAGATGGTTTTTAACCTTGGCTGGGCGCTGATGGGACCTGTTTCGATGGGAGTGGTTTCTGAATATGGGTCATACTGGGGATATGCTTATGTCTTCTGCATAACAGCAGTTCTTTATCTTATTGGGTCAACCTATTTCTTACTAGTTTTTAGGGGAATGATCCATCCGGGAAAAAAGACAGTTTCCGTCAAAGCAGTGTAAAGTAGAGAAAATCATGTCATATTTCTCGGGAAATGTTTGACAATGCCGAATGACTGTACGGCATTGTCTTTTTATATCCAAAAATAAAATAACTGTCGAAGAAATATTAAAGGAAAATGGAAAGCATCTGATGAATTAATTTTGCAGGGGTGACCAAAATGATCGAAGCGCTGCAAAAATTTATTGAGGAACTTGAGGGGAAAAAATATTTAGCAGATTTATATTGGAATAGAAGTTCCGCTCCCGTCCATTTTCAAGTAGAAAATATTAATAAAAGTTTTTCGCTTACGTCCTTAGGAGACAAGATAGTGATAAACAATCCTAAGACTGATATTTCTGAAGGAACTGTAATATATGGAAGTGAGGAATCCCTGCAGGAACTATTTACGGGCAAAGCAACTTTTAGAGATTTAATAAAAAAAGGAAAACTAAAAGTTAATGCTTCCTTTAGAAGCATGTTAAGGCTTGAATCTATCTTTTTCCTAGCAGTATCCCAAAAGGAAAAATAAAGATTGACGAGTTTTTTTAAATATTATAATATTTATTTAACTATTCAATAAATACTGACAACTACATAAATACTCTTATCAAGAGCGGCGGAGGGACTGGCCCTGCGATGCCCGGCAACCGGTTATTTAACACGGTGCTAAATCCAGCAGAGCATTTTTATGCTTTGGAAGATAAGAAGAGTGCCCTCTCTTCTTATGAAGCGGGGGTTTTGTTTTTTATGTGATGTCAACGGGAGGAGAATGGAAGATGGGTAATGAAAAAAAGGCTTATCGGTTTGAAACATTAAGTGTTCACGGAGGACTATCACCAGATCCTGTGAATGGGGCACGCGCAGTGCCAATTTACCAAAATAATGCTTACCAGTTTAAAAGTACTGATCATGCAGCAGATTTATTTGCTTTAAAGGTGCCTGGATATATTTATACCCGCATTCATAATCCGACTGTAACTGTTTTTGAAGAACGGATTGCCTTATTGGAAGGCGGAGTAGGAGGACTGGCGGTTGCAAGTGGAATGGCCGCTATTACACTGGCTATTTTAAATATTGCGCAAGCAGGAGATGAGATTGTTTCAGCTTCTACCTTATATGGCGGAACTTATAACTTATTTGCATCAACTTTGCCAAAGTACGGCATTAACGTCAAGTTTGTAAATCCTGAGGATCCGGAGAATTTCCGGGAAGCTATAACCAATAAAACAAAGGCGGTTTTTGCAGAAACTATCGGCAACCCTAGTCTTCGCGTTCTTGATATTGAAAAAGTGGCGAGCATTGCCCACGAAGCAGGAGTTCCTCTTATTGTAGATAATACTTTTGCCACTCCTTATCTTTGCAGACCAATTGAATATGGAGCCGATATTGTGGTTCATTCAGCTACTAAATGGCTGCTGGGGAATGGAACTACACTGGGCGGGGTTATTGTTGATGGAGGGAAATTCGACTGGAACTCACCAAAATTCCCTGGATTTACTGAACCTGATCCAAGCTACCATGACATTGTTTATGCTGAAGCTCTTGGGGCAGCAGCCTATATTGTGAAGGCGAGAGTGCAGCTCTTAAGGGACCTTGGACCGGCACTAAGTCCGCAAAATGCCTTTCAGTTTACTCTTGGACTGGAGACACTCCATGTACGTATGAAAGAGCATGTGGCAAACACACAAAAGGTAGTTGCCTACCTTGAAAACCATCCTGCGGTGGAGTGGGTATCCTACCCAGGACATTCCAAACATCCTGATAAAGAGCTTGCTGAAAAATATTTGCCAAAGGGAGCAGGTTCTGTAGTCGTCTTTGGAACAAAAGGAGGTCGAGAGGCAGGTGCTAAGCTCATTAACTCAATTACTCTTTGGGCTCATGTTGCCAATGTTGGAGATGCTAAGAGCTTGATCATCCATCCGGCCAGTACTACCCATCAGCAGCTTGATGCAGAGGGATTAAAAGCTTCAGGAGTTTCTGAGGATCTCATTCGATTATCAATAGGGATTGAAAATGCTGACGACTTAATTGAGGACCTTGAGACAGCTATTGAGGCAGCTACTGGTCTTATATCACGGGCTGTAAGATCCTAAAGGCATGAAATTAATGGAAGGTAGAATTTTGTCGTTTTTTCGTTGACACCCCTTCTTTTCCATGTTACGATAGCAAACGTAATTCTTTTAGCCTAATACTTAACTGAATAGATTCGATTTACTCTTATCAAGAGAGGTGGAGGGAATGTGCCCTATGAAGCCCGGCAACCGTCAATGTTTTTATTGAAATGGTGCCAATTCACACAAAGCTTTGCTTTGGGAGATGGGAGAAAGGACTTGTTTATCATGCCTTTCTGCCTGTGCAGAAAGGCATTTTTGCATTTTTCTGCTGCTTAAGCCGAATCCTATACTTAATGAATTATTATTTTTAGTGTCATAAAACATGGAAGAGAAGTAGGTGAATCAATTGATTTCGATAAAAAACGTACGAAAGATTTATTCCTCTAAACAGGGGAATGTTAACGCAGTAGATAATGTCAATGTGGAAATAAACGAAGGTGAGATTTTTGGCGTTATTGGATATAGCGGTGCAGGAAAAAGTACTTTAATCCGCATGCTGAACGGATTAGAGCTTCCAACGGAAGGTTCCGTAACTGTTGCCGGCCGGATAGTTTCAAAGATCAGAGGCAGCGAACTGCGCAAAGCCCGACAGGAAATTAGCATGATTTTTCAGCACTTCAACCTTCTTTGGTCCAGAACAGTACGTGAAAATATTTCATTCCCGCTGGAAATTGCAGGTGTCGCAGGGCAGGAACGTGCTAAAAGGGTTGATGAACTCATAAAGCTTGTAGGCCTTGAAGGCCGTGAGGATAGCTATCCATCACAGCTTAGTGGTGGCCAAAAACAAAGGGTTGGTATTGCCAGAGCACTTGCGAATAACCCTAAGGTTCTTCTTTGTGACGAAGCAACCTCTGCACTTGACCCGCAAACAACTGATTCTATACTTGAATTGCTTGTGGATATTAATAAAAGACTCGGGTTAACAATTGTTCTTATTACCCATGAAATGCATGTTATTCGTAAGATTTGCCATAGAGTTGCAGTAATGGAGAGCGGCCGTATTGTTGAAATGGGCTCAGTTCTTGAAGTGTTTAAGAACCCACAGCAGCCTATTACGAAACGCTTTGTTCAACAGGTCACAGAACCTGAGGAAACTAAAGAAACGGTTGAACACTTACTGGAACAATACCATTCAGGTGAAATTGTTCAATTAACATTTGTTGGGGAATCAGCTGAAAAGCCTGTTATTACAAGTCTAATCCGCCACTTTGATGTTACTGTTAATATACTTCAAGGCAAAATTTCACAAACACAAAGTGGGTCATATGGTACACTCTTTATTCATCTTGATGGGTCAAAGGATGAAATAGCAAAAGCCATTGAATTCATCGGGACACAGCAGGTGGGAGTGGAGGTGATCAGAAATGGATAAGCCGTATTTTCAGGATATAGATTGGCCGGGCATGTGGGCCGCAACGACAGAAACTTTGTACATGACAGCTATTTCAGTAGTAGCGACATTTATTCTCGGAATGCTTCTCGGGTTATTATTATTTCTGACAGGGAAAGATAATCTTTGGGAGAACAAGGCTGTTAACACTATAATTAGTGCTTTTGTGAATATTTTCAGGTCCATTCCTTTCATTATATTAATAGTCCTTTTAATACCATTTACCACGATTCTAGTTGGAAGCATGATTGGGGAAAATGCTGCATTGCCGGCTTTGATCGTAGGTGCAGCACCATTCTATGCAAGGATGGTAGAGATCGGCTTAAGAGAAATCGATAAAGGTGTAATTGAAGCAGCTAAATCAATGGGTGCATCAACATCAACTATTATTTTTAAAGTATTACTTCCGGAATCCATGCCTGCACTCGTATCCGGTATCACAGTTACGGCGATTGCCCTTGTTGGATACACAGCAATGGCTGGCGTTATTGGTGCAGGTGGCCTGGGGAATCTTGCTTTCCTAGAAGGATATCAGCGTAACCAAAATGATGTTACACTGATTGCGACAATCATTATCTTAATAATTGTATTTATTATTCAGTTTTTAGGTGACATCATCACTTCAAAAATAGATAAAAGATAAAGGAGACAGAAAAAATGAAAAAATGGTTAAATGTTCTTTTAGCATTATCCTTGGCACTTGTTCTTGCCGCATGCGGAACTTCAGGGGATAAAAAAGAAGGCAGTAAAGATGGCAATAAAAAATTAGTAGTTGGAGCTTCAAACGTGCCCCATGCAGTAATTCTTGAAAAAGCTAAACCAATCCTTGCTAAAAAAGGAATCGATTTAGAAATCAAAAAGTTCCAGGACTATGTACTTCCAAACAAAGCATTACAATCAAAAGAACTTGACGCGAACTACTTCCAGCACATTCCTTATTTAAAAGCTCAAATCAAAGAAAACAATTATGATTTTGTTTCTGCAGGCGGAATTCATATCGAGCCAATCGGTGTTTATTCTAAAAAGTATAAGAAGCTTGATGATCTGCCAAAAGGTGCCCATTTAATCATGAGCAACTCTGTAGCTGACCATGGCCGTTTGCTTTCATTACTTGAAGCACAAGGATTAATTAAGCTTAAAGAAGGCATTGATAAAACTACTGCAACTGTTAAAGATGTGGTTGAAAACCCTAAAGATCTTAAATTTGATACAAAGTATGAAGCTTCACTTCTTCCTAAAATTTACAACAACGGCGAGGGAGACGCGGTTCTTATCAACTCTAACTACGCTATTGATGCAGGATTAAATCCTTTAAAAGATTCCATTGCTATTGAAGACAAAAACTCTCCTTATGTGAATATCATTGCAGTTCGCAAAGGTGATGAAAACAAAAAAGAAATTAAAGAACTTGTTAACGTTCTTCACTCAAAAGAAATTCAGGACTTCATCCTTAAAGAATACAAAGGGGCAGTTGTTCCTGTATCAGAATAATAAAGTTGAAAAGCAGGCATCCCATGCCTGCTTTTTTATTAAGAAATTATAAAGTTTAAATTGTCTAGTTCCAGCGCCCAGCGAGTTTTCATCTCTGTAAAGCTTCCTTGAGTATTTTGCATCAAGTATGACCTTTAGGTTGATACTTGGTGCAGCTAGTTTCCATCCCGCCCTCCCTGCGATAAGTCAGAGGAATTTTCTGCACTATAGCATAATCGGAGCTGCAAATGTTCAGCTCGTTGCAAAGTGCTGGCAGTACTTTTGGAAAGGCAATATTCAAGATGGCTCCTCTTATCAGCTGCTTCGCAGAACGAGCGCTTTTCGCTTTTCAGGGAATAGTACTATCTAAAATTTTGCATACTAATTTTGATAAACTTAAAGTAGGAGTGTGTGAAATGGAACATTTTGAGCCTAGAAACTCAACAGAAGAAGCATTATATGAATACAAAGCAGGACTTGGAACCTTTACACAAAAAATGCCTGAGCTGGCAAGACACTATAATGCTTTTACAGAAGAATGCTTTAAAGAAGGAACACTTTCTAAAAAAGAAAAACAGCTAATTGCCCTTGGTATAAGTCTGTATTCCCAGGATGAATACTGTATTATTTATCATGTAAAGGGCTGTTTAGATGAAGGAGCATCCGAGGAAGAAGTCCTTGAAGCAGTTGGTGTAACGGCAGCCTTTGGCGGCGGAGCAGCAATGAGCCAGGCTGTGACACTTGTCCAAGAGGCCATGAGTGACTTTAATCAGTTAAAACAATAATGTTAGAATATCTTCCCTATGCCAAAAGTTGGCAGCACTTTCTTCCCTATTTGCGTTTTTATTCAATCTCTTAGGGTAATGAAATAAAGACCATACTTTTAATAACAGAAGGGAAGCGTTTAAAATTAGTCGTCTTAATCTCAATTACACAGCTGAAATGGAAAAGGCAATGCATACTGCTCATGGAATCGGATATGAGGTGTATTGCCGACAGCAGGATGTCAGAATGGAAGTTGAGCAAAAAAGGGAAAAAGACTATTTGAAAAGTCAGCGGATTGTTGCTGATTTAGACAGAAAAGTTCATCTTTAATGATTAATATATAATAATGAAGAAATACGGAAGCCAGTGAACCCTCACTGGCTTTCTTTATTACATAAGGGCTTGAGACTCGTGGATTCTACTTGGATGCCATGAAGGACAAAGGGATTCGCCATTATAAAAAGATGTACTTCATCTCTCTAAATACATTTGTGTCGGATATCCTTATAAGGTTCACCCTATGGAGACAGTTTTCCCCATACATGAAAC
>NZ_JBYTCJ010000003.1:0-167896 GCF_058790155.1 Neobacillus sp. FW104-15D2 | reverse complement strand
TTCATCTCTCTAAATACATTTGTGTCGGATATCCTTATAAGGTTCACCCTATGGAGACAGTTTTCCCCATACATGAAACACCCATCTTAGGAAAAAATAGAACATCAAAGCAGTGTGTTGCGCACGGAGCAAGCTAAAAAAAGCCCTTTTATTTAATACTGTTTAAGAGTTGCTAACACTTTTCATTTGTTATAAGATTGTAATGAGAATAAAATGAGAATAGAAATATGTCTTTTTAAGTACCATCAGAATTTATATCCTTAAATTCTGATTTCATAAGGGATGCAGGATAGCGCCGTTTTAACAGCTATAAGTAAGTTCTTTATGATAAGATATTATATTTTTCGGAGGTATATATATGGCTGGGTCAACTTTAACGATCAAAGATCTTCATGTAGAAATTGATGGGAAAGAAATCTTAAAGGGTGTTAATCTTGAAGTAAAAGGCGGAGAAATCCACGCCATTATGGGACCAAATGGAACAGGAAAGTCTACTCTTTCTTCTGCCATTATGGGACACCCAAAATATGTTGTAACAAGCGGAAGCATTACTCTTGACGGCAAGGACGTTCTTGAAATGGAAGTGGATGAGCGTGCACGTGCAGGCCTTTTCCTTGCAATGCAGTATCCAAGTGAAATTAACGGCGTAACAAACGCTGACTTCTTACGTTCAGCTCTAAACAGCCGCCTTGGTGAAGGTAATGAAATTTCTCTTATGAAATTTATCCGTAAGATGGATAAGCAAATGGAATTCCTTGAAATGGACCTGGATATGGCCCAGCGTTATTTAAATGAAGGTTTCTCCGGCGGTGAAAAGAAACGAAATGAAATCCTTCAGTTAATGATGCTTGAACCTAAGATTGCCATCCTTGATGAAATTGACTCCGGTCTGGATATTGACGCCCTTAAGGTAGTTTCAAAGGGTATTAATGATATGCGCCGCGAAGATTTCGGCTGCTTGGTTATCACACACTATCAGCGTCTTTTAAATTATATTACTCCTGACTTTGTGCATGTCATGATGCAGGGCCGAGTTGTTAAGTCTGGCGGACCTGAGCTATCGCAGCGCCTGGAAGCAGAAGGATATGACTGGATCAAACAAGAACTAGGCATTGAAGATGAAACAGTTGGGCAAGAAGCGTAAGCGTTAAGGAGGATTTGAAATGACAACCGAAACCAAATTGCCATTTGACAAGGAGTATGTTGCTTCTTTCTCAAAGGAAAAAGGCGAACCAGCATGGCTTGGAGACCTGCGTTTAGAAGCAATTGAAAACGCGGAAACTCTTCCGATGCCAAGACCGGATAAGACTAGAATAGATAAATGGAATTTCACACAGTTCAGCAGTCATACAGTTGAAAGTCAGATTTTTAACTCATTGGATGAGCTTGCTCCGGAAGTTAAGGCTTTGATAACAGAAGCGAGCAGTAAAAACTTATATATTCAGCGTAATCAGACTTCAGCCTTTCTATCATTAACAGATGATTTAAAAGGCAAGGGAGTTATCTTTACAGATATTTTTACAGCAGCCCGCGAGCATAGCGATCTTTTGCAAAAATACTTTATGACAGGTGTAAAAGCAGATGAGCATCGATTGGCTGCTTTACATGCTGCTCTAGTAAATGGCGGAACTTTCCTCTATGTTCCAAAAAATGTAGAAATCAGTGAACCAGTTCAAGCTGTTTATGTACATGATAATGCGGAAGCGACATTATTTAATCACGTGATTGTAGTTGCAGAAGATAACAGCTCTGTTACTTACGTGGAAAATTACATTTCTACCGTTGATTCATCTGAGGCTATTTTTAACATAGTCACAGAGGTTTTTGCCAATTCCAATGCAAGAGTGCAGTATGGCGCGGTTGATAATCTGGCAAAAGGAATCACAACCTATGTAAACCGTCGCGGGGTTGTCGGCAGAGATGCAAGAATTGAATGGGCTCTTGGTTTGATGAATGACGGAAATACTATTTCTGAGAATACAACAAACCTTGTAGGCGATGGATCCTTTACGGATACTAAAACCGTAGTAGTTGGAAGCGGCGAGCAAATTCAAAACTTCACTACTAAAGTTGTCCACTTCGGAAGAAATTCTGAAGGGTTTATCCTGAAGCACGGTGTTATGAAGGATAGTGCCTCAGCTATATTTAATGGTATTGGCAAGATTGAGCATGGTGCCAGCAAAGCGAATGCTGAGCAGGAGTCACGCGTTTTAATGCTTAGTGAAAAAGCACGTGGGGATGCGAATCCTATCCTGTTAATTGATGAGGATGACGTAACAGCGGGCCACGCTGCTTCTGTTGGACGTGTAGATCCAGTACAGCTTTATTACTTAATGAGCCGCGGAATCCCTCAAAAAGAAGCTGAACGCCTGGTTATTCACGGTTTCCTTGCACCAGTTGTAAACCAGCTTCCAATTGAAGGAGTTAAAAAGCAGCTTACAGAAGTAATTGAAAGGAAAGTACGCTAATGAATATCGAGGATATTCGTAAATACTTTCCCATCTTAGACCAGGAAGTCAATGGAAGGCCGCTTGTTTACCTTGACAGTGCTGCTACTTCACAGAAACCTGTTCAAGTAATTGAAACGATAGATCAATACTATCGCGGCTATAATTCGAATGTTCACCGCGGAGTCCATACCTTGGGCACTAGAGCAACTGATGCTTATGAAGGAGCCCGGGAAAAGGTCCGCAAATTCATAAATGCGAAATCAATGCAGGAAGTAATTTTCACAAGAGGAACAACAACCGCCCTTAATACGGTAGCTGCAAGCTATGCTGCAGAAAACCTAAAAGAAGGCGATGAGATTGTTATTTCTCTGATGGAGCATCACAGCAATATTATACCTTGGCAGCAGGTTGCCCGCAGAACTGGAGCTACTCTTAAATATTTGGAGCTCCAGGAAGATGGAACCCTGTCTTTGGATAATGTTCGTGAAACAATAACTTCTAACACAAAACTAGTATCTGTTACTTTTGTTTCTAATGTACTGGGTGTTATTAATCCAATTAAAGAAATTGCCAGAATTGCACATGAAAACGGTGCGGTAATGGTGGTGGACGGAGCACAGGCTGCTCCGCATATCAAGGTTGATGTACAGGATCTTGACTGTGACTTTTTTGCCTTTTCAGGACATAAGATGTGCGGTCCCACTGGGATTGGTGTCCTCTACGGCAAAAAGGACTTGCTTGAAAAAATGGAGCCAATCGAATTTGGCGGAGAAATGATTGACTTTGTACACCTCTATGAATCGACATGGAAAGAGCTTCCGTGGAAATTTGAAGCCGGCACACCGATCATTGCAGGTGCAATTGGCCTTGGCGCTGCCATTGATTTTCTTCAGCAGGTGGGCCTTGATAATATTGAAGCACATGAACATAAACTTGCAGCATATGCAATGGAAAAAATGTCTGGTATTGAAGGTATAAAGATTTTCGGACCGAAGGAAGCTGGAAAGCGGGCTGGGGTTATTACCTTTAATCTGGATGAAGTTCATCCTCATGATGTTGCGACTGTTTTGGATGCTGAAGGCATCGCGGTTCGTGCTGGCCATCACTGTGCTCAGCCGCTTATGCGCTGGCTTGAAGCAGCTGCAACTGCGCGTGCCAGCTTTTACCTGTACAATACCGAAGAAGATGTTGATAAGCTGGTAGAGGGGCTTGTCAAAACAAAGGAGTATTTCAGCAATGTCTTCTAATAATAATTTAGATACTCTTTATCGCCAGGTGATTATGGATCACTATAAAAACCCACGAAATAAGGGTGTTTTGGAGGATGGCAGCCTGACCGTCAATATGAATAATCCTACCTGCGGCGATCGTATCCAGCTTACTATGAAAGTGGAGGATGGAACTGTGGCAGATGCCAGGTTTGAGGGAGAGGGCTGCTCCATCTCGATGTCATCCGCCTCCATGATGACTCAAGCTATTAAAGGAAAGAAAATAGAAGATGCAGTTAAGCTTTCGAAAATTTTTTCTGATATGATGCTTGGAAAAGACTACGACGATACAATGGACTTAGGTGACATAGAAGCCCTTCAGGGAGTTTCCAAATTTCCGGCCCGAATTAAATGTGCCACTTTGGCATGGAAGGCTATGGAAAAGGGATTCCACGAAGAAGGGGAATAATATACGATTAAGCGAATGATGGAGGCGGAAAACTCCGCGCCTGAAAAGTAAAGCTATATCTGCTTTATCCGGAGCATTTGTCTCCGGCGGGTTCGAGTCGCTTTTTCAATAAGGAGGAGTAACGAAAATGGCCAAAAAGATGCCTGAAATCGGTGATTATAAATATGGTTTTGCCGATAAAGACGTTTCCATATTCCGTTCAAAACGTGGTTTGACACGTGAAATCGTTGAGGAAATCTCTAAAATGAAGAAAGAGCCGCAATGGATGCTGGACTTCCGACTAAAGTCTCTTGAACATTTCTATAATATGCCAATGCCTCAATGGGGCGGAGACATGGCTTCCCTAAATTTTGATGAAATTACTTATTATGTAAAACCATCAGAAAAATCCGAGAAGTCTTGGGATGAAGTTCCTGAAGAAATTAAAGCCACTTTTGACAAGCTTGGGATTCCGGAAGCTGAACAGAAGTATCTTGCCGGGGTTTCAGCACAATATGAATCAGAGGTTGTTTACCATAACATGAAGGCAGATCTTGAGGATCTTGGAATCGTGTTTAAAGATACGGATTCTGCTTTAAGGGAAAATGAAGACATTTTCCGTGAGCACTTTGGAAAGGTGATTCCTCCAACAGATAATAAATTTTCAGCTCTTAATTCGGCTGTTTGGTCCGGTGGATCTTTCATTTACGTACCGCCAGGCATAAAAGTGGATACTCCTTTGCAGGCCTACTTCCGTATTAACTCTGAAAACATGGGTCAATTTGAGCGTACATTAATTATTGTTGATGAAGGCGCACATGTTCACTATGTTGAAGGATGTACTGCACCTGTATATACTACAAACTCGCTTCACAGCGCGGTTGTTGAAATTATTATTAAAAAAGATGCTTATTGCCGTTATACTACAATCCAAAACTGGGCGAACAACGTATTTAACCTAGTTACAAAGCGTGCTGTTTGCGAAGCACACGCAACAATGGAATGGATTGACGGTAACATCGGCTCTAAACTTACTATGAAGTATCCTGCTGTTATTTTGAAGGGCGAAGGTGCCCGTGGCATGACATTGTCAATCGCGATAGCCGGAAAAGGCCAGCACCAGGATGCAGGTGCAAAAATGATTCACCTGGCTCCTAATACTTCATCTACTATCGTTTCTAAATCTATTTCTAAGCATGGCGGTAAGGTAACTTATCGTGGAGTCGTTCACTTCGGCCGTAAAGCTGATGGCGCACGTGCTAACATTGAATGTGACACATTGATTATGGATAATCAGTCAACATCTGATACAATCCCATACAATGAAATTCTAAACGATAATATTTCATTAGAACACGAAGCGAAGGTATCAAAAGTTTCTGAAGAACAGCTTTTCTACCTGATGAGCCGTGGTATTTCCCAACAAGAAGCTACTGAAATGATCGTAATGGGCTTCATTGAGCCGTTCACAAAAGAACTTCCAATGGAGTATGCAGTTGAAATGAACCGCCTGATCAAGTTCGAGATGGAAGGTTCTATCGGCTAACAAAGAAAAAACCTTTTTATATATAGGGTTTTATGTGTAATTTACAAAATGTAAAATTGCTGGCGTGCCGATTTCATGCCGATTTGATATTATCTTTTAGTGTAGAAGACGAACTTTTGAAGTTCGTCTTCTTCTATTTTTTCGGTAATATCCCGTTAAGTATCCGCTGTTATTTTGATGGCAAGCAGCAAAACAGCATGTGTATGTCTAAAAACGTGGGTGCCTTTATATTCAACACCAGCTTTATTGCAGTAACTTGAATTGTTTCACGAATGATAGAAGGTGTTAAATAATGTCCGTTAAAGTTTTGGTACTCCACCCCAAGTTTCAAAACTCTCCCAATATGGATATCTGTAAGGCAACAAAAGTCCCAGTTGATTTCAAAGAGTTATTAGTAAATTGGCTTTTATTAATACTAATGTAATAAGGAAGGGAACCATCTTCTGAAAATAAGGATGGTTTTTTTTTATCGAAACCTTTTATCTTATTGCCGCGATATGACACATACTTCGGCTAGTTTATGTGCAAATTCAAAAACGATCTTCTTCATACTTTGGATTGTCACTGTTGTCCGTCACTGATGGGCACCTAAATTTGAAGGATCAAGGATTTCATTTTTGTTTGAATTGCTATACGCTTTTTTTTTACTTATCTATTAGCCTTTTTAAGTAACTTTAGGTTACTCACTTTAAAGAGGTTATTGCTCTCACCCTATTGGATGGGGAGTTTTTATGTTTTTTGTTATTATAAAAATTTATTTTTTTTACTTTAACTGACATAATGAAGGTCGAAACATGTCAATATTTTTGTTTCGATCGTAGATTAAATTTTTCATCGAAAGTGATATTCTTAATAGTAATAGTTGGGAGGAGATAAAAATTGGTCTAAAAAAGGTATAGGTGAGCTCTATGAAAATAGTATTGAACAGGGTGCGGATGAAATCCTAATTGGGATAATTCAAAAAAATAACAGAATATTATGATTTTTATCTGTTAATGGTGAAAAAGAAGAAGTTAGGGAGAAAAATGAGGACAACCTTGGAAAGTTTCATGCTGGTTTAACAATAACCTCAATTTCTTTCGGTGAAAAAGGTAGCGAAAATGCTTTTTATATTTTTTCGACAAAAAGAAAGCGTTTTTAACTTTGTGCAACCAAATTAAACAGGGGTGAGTACACATGAGTAAATTTAATTCATTTTTGGAGAACAAAGTAATGCCTGTTGCCGGTAGAATTGCCGGTCAACGCCACTTGCAAGCACTTCGTGACGGTATTGTCCTATCAACACCATTATTAATCATCGGTTCCATCTTCTTGATTCTAGCGAATCTTCCATTTGAAGGGTACTTAGCTTTTATGTCCCATGTTTTCGGAAAAGACTGGACCACTGCTCTTAGTTATCCTGTGAGCGCAACCTTTGGTATTATGGCACTGATTGCTTCTTTCGGAATTGCGTACCGTCTGGCTGAAAAATACGGCGTCGATCCTCTTTCATCCGGTGCCATTTCAGTTGCTGCCTTTATTTTAGCAACCCCCACTTTTACTGAATTTCTTCCTGCGGGTGCAAAAGCAGCCGTCCATGTCACAGGAGTCCTCCCAATGATGTACATGGGAAGCAAAGGTTTGTTTGTTGCCATGATTCTAGCTCTTATATCTACTGAAATTTACCGGAAAATCATTCAAATGAATATTGTATTTAAAATGCCGGACGGTGTTCCGCCTGCTGTTTCAAAATCATTTGTCGCTTTAATTCCTGGTGCGGCTGTAATCCTTGTGGTTTGGCTTCTTCGTCTAGGTGTCGAACATACCAGTTTCCATGACTTACATAGTGTGGTGACGAAGCTGTTAGCAGGTCCGCTTGGTGCGTTTGGAGGATCTTTATTCGGAACCATCATTATCGTGTTACTTTTAAACTTGTTATGGACCACAGGACTTCACGGCGGGGCGATCGTTGGAGCTGTTATGGGACCTATTTGGCTCTCTTCTCTGGACGATAACCGTTTAGCCATTGCTGCGGGCCATGATCCTCATAATATCTTTACTCAACCGTTTTTTGATCTTTTCGTCTATATGGGCGGTTCCGGTGTGACTGTTGTGTTTGCTTTCATGATGGCATTCTTTTCCAAAAGCCAGCAGGCGAAACAATTAGGAAGACTGGCACTCGGACCTGGTTTGTTCAATATTAATGAGCCGATTGTTTTCGGTGCTCCTGTTGTGATGAACCCTATTCTCATGGTTCCGTTTATCTTAACGCCTGTGATTACCACTATCGTGACGTACTTAGCCATGAAAACCGGAATGGTTCCGTTAACAAACGGTGTTCTTCCTCCTTGGACTTCTCCTCCAATTATGGGCGGTTATTTAGCTACCCTCAGCTGGAAAGGCGCAGCCATGCAACTGGTAAACCTAGCGATTGCGTTTTCGATTTACTTCCCATTCTTTAAGATTTGGGACAAGCAAAATCTGATGCTGGAATCCGGCTCTGAAAATGAGGCTAAAAAAGTCAGTTAAATAAAAAAAGGGTCTAAAAAAATTAAAAAAAATAGAAAGTGTAAACAATTGAATAAGAGCTTGCCTGGGGCAGGCTCTTATTTAATGGAAAAAAACAGGGATTGGTTCCATTTTGCACAGTGGTAATGCGAGAAGTCTCAAGATGGAAGCAATATATGATATATGACGCGAAATAGAAAAACTTTGATGGAGCGAAAGAGAAATTGGAAGAAGCAGATAAAGAGCTTAACCAGGCGCACAAATTTCAAACCAAACTTATTCAAGGTGAAGCAAGCGGGATACGTATGACATTCCGGTGATTCTCGTTCATACGCAAGATCATCTGATGACCGCTATGACCGTAAAAGATCTTGCTACTTGAATTGGTAGACATTCGTCAAGAATTTGGGAGGGCTTTATGATGACACCGAAAAAACCTTTGAAAATCACCACCATTGGCGGAGGTTCCAGTTACACGCCTGAATTGGTGGAAGGCTTTATCAAACGGTACGATGAATTCCCATTAACCGAACTGTGGCTGGTGGATGTGGAGGAAGGAAAAGAAAAGTTAGATATCGTAGGGAACTTAGCGAAACGTATGTTTAAAAAAGCCGGACTTCCTGTTGATGTGCATCTTACGTTGGATCGCCGTTTGGCTTTGAAAGACGCCGACTTTGTGACCACTCAGTTCCGCGTAGGTCTTCTGGATGCCCGCGCAAAAGATGAACGCATTCCATTGAAATACAATGTATTAGGTCAGGAAACGAACGGACCGGGTGGACTGTTCAAAGGTCTTCGTACGATTCCTGTCATTTTGGATATAGTGAAAGACATGGAGGAACTTTGCCCGAATGCATGGCTTGTCAATTTCACTAACCCGGCAGGAATGGTAACGGAAGCGGTTCTTCGTCATAGTAAATTCCGGAAAGTCGTGGGTCTTTGCAACGTTCCAATTGGAATGGAGATGGGAATCGCCAAACTTTTAGAGGTGGAGCATTCCCGTATTCGCATCGATTTCGCAGGATTGAATCACATGGTGTACGGACTGAATGTTTATCTGGACGGCGAAAGTGTGAAAGACAAGGTCATTGACATGCTGACTAACCCGGAAAATACCAGTTTTGTGAAAAATATTCAAGGACAAGGATGGGAGCCGGAATTCATCCGTTCTCTGAACGCGTTAACTTGCGGATACCACAACTATTATTACAAAATGCCGGAGATGCTGAAAAAGACAAAAGAAGCAGCAGAAAAAGAAGGTACCCGTGCTGAAGTAGTGAAACGCCTGGAAGATGAGCTGTTCGAATTGTATAAAGATCCAAATCTCGCGATCAAGCCACCACAGCTTGAGCAGCGGGGAGGGGCTTATTACAGCGATGCGGCGGTTCGCTTGATTACCAGTATCTATAATGATAAGCGCGACATCCAACCGGTAAATACAATGAACAGAGGCTCCATCGCGAGCATTCCGTTTGATTCCGCTGTCGAAGTCAGCTGCATTATAACAAAGGACGGTCCTGTTCCTTTGACCATGGGAGATATACCAGTCGCCGCACGAGGATTGGTTCAGCAGATCAAATCGTTTGAGCGCATTGCCTGCGAGGCGGCCGTTGAAGGAAGTTATGACAAGGCGGTCCTTGCGTTAACGATTAATCCGCTCGTTGCAAGCGACTCTGTCGCCAAACAGATTGTAGATGAAATGCTGGAAGCGCATCAAGCGTACCTTCCACAATTCTTTCAATCATGAAATAAAACAAATAGGTAGCCATCGCTACCTTTTGTCAAAATGAGGAGGAACCATCATGATCAAACTGATCGTAAATGCAGATGATTTTGGCTATTCAAGAGGCGTCAATTTTGGCGTTATCGATGCTCATCAAAAAGGAATTCTCACCAGTGCGACTCTTATGACCAATATGCCGGGTGCCGAGCATGCGTTTGAGCTTGCCAAAGAAAATCCTCGGCTTCAGGTCGGCATACATCTGGTGCTGACTTGCGGAAAACCGCTTACAAATGTACCGGACCTCGTGGATGAAAAGGGTTATTTTAAAAAGAATAGCATCATTTTTAATGATCCCAATCTCAATGCCGCACAAGTGGAGCAGGAATGGACCGCTCAGATTGAAAAGTTTTTGGCATCGGGAGTCACGTTGACTCATATTGATTCCCACCATCATGCTCATGGAATTCTTTTATTGAAATCCGTAGTTCAGCGGCTGGCAAAAAAATACAACGTTCCGATCCGCCTCACTCAGGAGGCAATCGAAGGGATAACGTTTTTCTCAGATGTTTTTCTGACTGATTTTTACGGAGAAACAGCGACATTCGATTATTTTGAGCAGATTCCGCACCGAGTACCGGATGGTTCGGTTGTGGAAGTCATGACTCACCCAGGCTATTTGGATCAGTCCGTACTGAGCGGATCTTCTTATAATAAAGACCGTTTGAAAGAATTGGAAATCCTAACAAGCGTAACACTTCCACCTTCTCTTGTATTGGTATAACTTTTGCCCTAACCGCCCGCCATTATGGCAGGCGGTTTTTTGTGATTAACTCATGATCTGGCTGAACAAATACTTATATCGGAAAGGCCATTAAATGTCTGAGAGAATTACTCTCAGGGACAAACTTTACTAGTTAGAATCTGGTAAGTTATTAGGGCCTCGCTTACCTAGTTTTACACCATGTATTAAAGGGGAAAATGAACAAATACGGCAAAGTGTGCGTTTTCAGAAGGCTATGTTAAAATTTATTTGGGGGGTGGGCCAATGATATATATTGGAGTAACCGGGTGGGGAGATCATGAAAGTCTTTATAGAAAAGGAATCCCACCGCGAGATAAATTAAAAGAGTACGCTGGGTATTTTCCAACAGTGGAAGTGGATGCATCTTTTTATGCTATACAGCCAAAAAAGAACTCGCAAAGATGGGTAACTGAGACTCCTGAAACCTTTCATTTTATTGTAAAAGCCTATCAGGGTATGACAGGGCATGAACGTGGTGTTATTCCTTTTGATAGCAAAGAGGAAATGTTTGAAGCATTTATTGATTCTTTGGAGGCTTATCAAACTGCAGGAAAACTGGCTATGGTTCTTTTTCAGTTTCCGCCATGGTTTGATTGCCAAAAGGAAAATGTTGATTATTTAAGATGGTGCAGACAGCAAATGGGAAGTATACCTTGTGCACTTGAATTCAGGAATCAAACATGGTTTTCTCCTGATTTGCGTGAAAAGACACTTGCTTTTATGAAGGAAGAGAATTGGATTCATGTTGTGTGTGACGAGCCTCAGGCGGGTGAAGGGTCGGTCCCGATTGTTTTGGAAACAACAAGTCCGCAAAAGGTACTTGTGCGTTTTCATGGCCGTAATATCCATGGATGGCAGCAAAAAAATGCACCAAACTGGCGCGAAGTTCGTTACTTATACCGATATAATCAACGAGAACTAGAAGAATGGGCAGAGTACATTAAAAATCTACAAAACCAATCGGAGAATGTATATGTTCTATTTAATAACAACTCCGGCGGAGATGCGGCAGATAATGCCAGGCAATTGATCAGCCTGTTAAATATTGAATATGAAAATCTTGCTCCCAGACAGCTTGATTTATTTTAACTTGGAAGAAGGATAATATATGGAATGGGTTTTACTAGTTTTGCTTGGAATGGCGGCGAGTTCTCTTGGTTCTTTGATTGGCCTTGGAGGAGGCATCATTGTGGTGCCGGCGCTGCTATATTTAGGCACTCTTCATGGTTTTGATCATATTACACCACAGGTGGCTGTGGGGACTTCTTTATTCACAATGATTTTCACGGGACTATCATCTACCTTATCCTATATGAAACATAAAACGGTAGATTACAAAAGCGGCTTGCTTTTTCTAATTGGAAGCGGTCCGGGAAGCATTCTTGGAGCCTGGGTTACAGAAAGTCTGAATCTAAAATCCTTCAATATTTTTTTCGGCCTTTTTATTATTCTTGTTTCCATTGTCCTAACATTAAAGAATAAATTAAAACCGATTCCTTACCGGAAGGATAAAGGAATTGTAAGAACATTTACCGATAACACTGGCACAACCTTCGAATATGGATTTAATCCTGTTATAGGCATTCTTATTTCATTTGTGGTTGGTTTTCTTTCCGGGATTTTTGGAGTTGGCGGAGGTTCGTTAATGGTACCTGCTATGATTTTAATTTTCTTTTTCCCGCCCCATGTGGCCGTAGCTACCTCCATGTTTATGATATTTCCGTCTTCTGTCCTTAGCTCCATTACCCATGTTGCGTTAGGAAATGTAAACTGGTTATATGCTTTGGCTTTAATTCCAGGAGCCTGGATGGGAGCAAAGGTTGGCGTTTATCTGAATACACGACTTAAGAGCAAAACAATTGTAGTTCTTCTAAGAACCATATTGGTTATTGTGGGAGTACGGCTTATGTATCAAGGGTTTTTTGGTTAACATATAAGAAATTAGAGGATGAGGGCAGGAATGGAAAATATTCATATCTACCATACAAATGATTTACATAGCCATTTTGATCACTGGCCCCGAATCCGTCATTTGCTTCAGGAACGTCAAAGATGGCATAAAGAGGCCGGTGATGAATTTTTATTATTTGATATAGGTGACCATATGGACAGATGGCATCCTTTTACCGAAGGAACGCATGGCAAAGGGAATACCCAGTTATTAAACCAGGCTGGTTACACAGCGATTACGATTGGAAACAACGAAGGTATAACCCTTCCCCATGAAGACCTGGATACTGTCTACCAGGATGCTCAATTTGATGTCTTGCTCGGAAACCTGTTTTATAAAAATGGGGAACGTCCAGGCTGGGCAAAACCGTATACAATCTACACAACAAAAAAAGGCACTCGGATTGGTGTCTTCGGTTTAACTGTGTACTTCTCTCATTTTTACGATCTGCTTGGGTGGAGGCTTGAGGAGCCTTTGCAGGAACTTCAAAACCTCTTGCCTGAGTTAAAGGAAAAAGCAGATATCATTGTTTTTCTCTCTCATCTTGGCTTACACGAAGATGAGAGAATTGCTGCAGATTATCCCGAGATTGATATTATCCTCGGAGGGCATACACACCATATTCTCCATGAAGGAAAAATGGTAAATCAAACCCTTCTATGCGGGGCTGGAAAGCATGGTGCCTACGTGGGACACGTTGAGCTTAATATCAGCTCAATTGGCCTGGCAGCAAATAAAAAGGCTGTATTATACGATGTGAACGAAATAGAGGCACCAGTAGGAGAAAGGGAGGAGGCAAGTAATCTTTTTGAAAAAGGAAAGCACCTGCTGAATCAAAAAATTGTTACTCTGGAGCAGCCTCTTAAAAGCGAGTACTTTAAACCTTCGTCACTCCCGCAGCTGCTTTGTGATGCTTTAAGGGAATGGTGTGATGCAGACTGTGCCTTTTTAAATGCTGGACTTTTGCTTGGTCCCATATCCGGTGATGTCACAAAATATGATTTGCTGACTGTTTGTCCTCACCCCATTAATCCTTGTGTAGTTGAATTACCCGGAAATGAACTAAGGGAAATTCTTTTACAGACAAGGGATGAGGAGTGGCCTCATATGCAAATCAAAGGGCTTGGCTTCCGTGGGAAGGTAATGGGAAATATGGTTTATGATCAGATAGAATTTATTGATGAACTGCAGGAGATTCAGATAAGAGGAAGGAATTTGAAACCTGATACTATTTACAAGCTAGCTATACCCGATATGTTTACTTTCGGGAGGTTTTTCCCCGTGATACAACGGTCAGCTCATAAAAGGTATTTCATGCCCGAGTTCCTCCGAGATCTCCTTGCATGGAAAATAACTAAATAGACAAATTCACCTTTTCCTGCCCATAACATAAAGTGTTATGGATAGGGAAGGAGTGAGAGTATGATTGACCTGTTTCCTGTTGACATAAAAGGCAATACCTTTTTGGCTGTTACGGTAAAGCTTCCAAAAACTACTCTGCTGTCTGTATCCAATGATAAGGGCTATATTATGTGTGGTGCTCTTGATGTTGGATTATTAAATACTAAATTAGGGGATCGGGGTATCATTGCGGGTCGTGCAGTTGGGGTGAGAACGATTCAGGAACTCCTTGATGCGCCGCTGGAGTCGGTCACACATGAGGCTGAAAAGCTCGGGATTTTTCCAGGAATGCCTGGAAAAGAAGCTTTATTTAAAATGATATAGTGCCTGCCATTGTGGTGGGCTTTTTGTGTTTTTAAGTGAATTTAATGCCTCAATGCTGCCTACTATATTTGTTTCCAGCAGGCAGCTGGACACTAATGAACGATTTTTATCAGTGCTCGCTAACGGCTTTGGCGTTTACAACCTGGGTGAACTAGTATTTTCACGTGCTGTTATCGGCTTTGGTCTTTCATATCCTAGGATGAACGACTATTTTCACGGACAGCGGCCTACCTTTGTAGTTCACGCTCTTAATAAAATTATTTTTATCAAGATGGAAAATTTAGGTCTTTTATTACTGAGTTCCCGGAGGCCTAATGAAGACCGTATTCTATCCTTACACTGTTGGGAAATTCCATTTTCACTAAAAAAATCATTAAAGTGGTACATAAGATAGTTGAAAGTATTAAAAGGATTAGATAATAATAGAAATAGAGGAATTTGTCGAACTTTGTACCTAACTTTGTTGCCTCTCCAAACGGCTGGAACTCCTCAGCCAATTCAGATGTATTTTGAGATGGGAGTTTACTATGAGATTAGTCGCCACCGGCTCCGTACCTACCGGAGCAATACTTGGCAAGGCCATATATAATGACCGTGGAAAGATTCTCCTAAACGAGGGGGTCAAGCTCGAGGACAAGCTTTTAAGCCGTCTCGAAGGAATGGGCATTAGTTATATATATGTAAAAGATAAAAAGACCGATGATATTAAACTAAAGGACCCTATTCCTGTTAAAGCCAGAAGAAAGGCTATGACTACGATAGAATCCAATTTCGTTAAGATTCAAAAGGATGCGTACGTTTCCGGTTCCTTAGTGATAGAAAAGGCTTCGGGTGATTTTAAATCCTTAATAAAATATCTCCTTTCAGAAATAAAAGGAAATGAAGATTTGCTGGTACTGCTGTCTGATGTTTTTACATACGACCATTATATCTTTACTCATTCCTTGAATGTTACTATGTATACCCTTGCAATTGGGCTTGAAATGAAATTAAGACCAAAAGAGCTTGAAATATTAGGGTTGGGAGCCATTTTGCATGATGTTGGCAAAATGAAGGTGCCTGAGCAAATTCTCCTGAAACCCGGGCGGTTAACTGCAGAGGAATATGAAGAAATTAAGAAACATGCTGAGGATGGATTTAACATTCTGCGGACCATCCCAACAGTCCCACTTTTAGCAGCACACTGTGCTTTTCAGCACCATGAGAGGCTTGATGGGTCGGGTTATCCCCGCGGGATTATGGGCAATGATATTCATGATTTTGGAAAGATCCTTGCGGTCGCTGATGTATTCGATGCCATCACATCCAATAGGGTTTACAGAAAAGCCATGCTGCCACATAAGGCTCTAGAAATTCTATATGCCGGATCCGGAACTTTATATGATACAAAAGTTGTCGATGCTTTTAGAAGAGCAGTCGTAATTTATCCCGTCGGAATTACTGTGAACCTCTCAGACGGCCGTAAGGGTGTCGTAAGCAGACAGAATAAAGGATTAAGTGATCGGCCAATAGTAAGGATTCTGAAGGAAAACGGAGAAGAAGTCGAACCTTATGAACTGGATTTGAAACAGGAACTTCATATAATGATTACCGATTGTGACACAACCTTAAAAAAGAACTGATTCTTTTTAAAAACTTTTAGAGCTAGTTCCCCTTTTACAAGCATACACTTAGCATGTAAAGGGGGTTTTTTATTGTGAAGCGGCGCATCAGGTCTTTCCGTAAAGGCCCTTTGCCATATAGATATGTTTTTTTATTAACCTTTATTTTCTTCATTTTTTCTACAGCTGCGGGGATGTGGATGATCAATAAAGGAATTACCCCTACTCTTATGAGCTTTGCAGAATCTCAGACAAGGAAAATTGCCTCTGTGGTTATAACAAAGGCTGTTATTAAGAAGACGGTTAACGTAAAGGATATTAATGATATTATGGAAGAAATTCCGGGGAAAAACGGTAAGGCCTCAAGTTACAATATGAAAACGGAAGTTATTAACAGAGCTCTGGCTGAAACCACACTTGAAGTTGAAAAGAACATCAAAATGGCGGAAAAGGGAGATCTGTCAGCACTTGAACAGCTGTCCGATGTAAAAATAGAAACAAATAAGCCAAAGGACCTGGAGGGTATCATTTGGTATGTTCCTTTGGGCCAGGCCTCAAACATTACCTTATTGGGGAACCTTGGGCCAAAAATACCCGTACGTTTTAATGCGATAGGAAACGTCCATCCTGATGTGAAAACAACAGTAAAACCAATGGGAATCAATAATACCTGGATTGATATTGCCATTCATTTGGAGGTCTCCATTCAAATTATCACCCCTTTTGACACAAAAATTACCAAGCTTTCACAAAATATACCGGTCGCAGCAGGGCTAATACAAGGGGAGGTTCCTCAGTTTTATAATGGAGGAGGAAGTTCCTCGCCGTCGTTCGAACTTCCGGTAACTGGAGATTAAAGATTGAAAGGACTGTCCGTCAAGGGCAGTCCTTTTTATGCAGTGGATTCTTTATTTTTTTCTCGCTTTTAATCTTTCGGTTCTCTCCCACATTCTTAAATGTGGATATGGATCAAAGGACCATTCAGAATAACCGTTGTCCTTGTACATGCCGTAATGCAAATGAGGAGGGAACTTTCCTGAAGTCCCAGGAGGCCCGTAGCCAGTGCTTCCCACCCCGCCTATCAAGGTGCCGGGTTCTACAATCTGGCCTACTCTAAGGTCCTTGGCAAAGCCACTAAGGTGGGCAAAATAATGATAGGTGTTGTTAATATCACGAATCCCTACTCTCCAGCCGCCAAATTTATTCCAGCCCTTCATTTCAACAATTCCATACTTTGTTGCCCGGACTGGTACACCGTAATGGGAGAAAATATCCGTTCCTTCATGTATTCTTCTCCCGCCCCAGCCTCGTGCATCTCCCCATGTATTGTTATAACTATGGTTGCTTCGAATAGGAACAGGAAAGGCGGAATCCTCTAAATCAATCCTTCCAAAGTGCCTGTAGATCTTTGCTTTGTCCGCAATAATACCCACTGTTTTATCACGTTTATAATAATCCCAAAGAGCAATTTTAATATTCTCCTGGTCAATTCCATAGGAGAGAAGATAAACAGCAAAGGAATAGAGAACATCTTCATCATCATTGATGCTTGCTTTTCTATCTCCGTTCCCATCGACCCCAGCGCCATTAAAAAAGGTGATGGAAGCTGGATTGGTATCTGAAGGATGGGGATTTGCTATCCCTGCCCATTCTTCCGGCCGG
Organism: Neobacillus sp. FW104-15D2; assembly: GCF_058790155.1. Taxonomy (NCBI): domain Bacteria; kingdom Bacillati; phylum Bacillota; class Bacilli; order Caryophanales; family Bacillaceae; genus Neobacillus; species Neobacillus sp. FW104-15D2. The sequence continues at coordinate 150,293 of NZ_JBYTCJ010000003.1, read as the reverse complement.
AAATAGATGCCGGTTAATCCCTGTGGTTTTGGCAAGTCTCTGCGAACCTGGCGGATGTTCCGCTCATATTGATCGATAGCGGCCAAGTAGTACCATGGGATTTGAGTTACAGCTTCTACTTTTTTATACAGGGCCATTCTTTTCTGATAAACATCTTCTTCTTCGGCATGTGCAGATTGGAAGGGTAAAAATATAAATACGAATACTGTTCCTAATATCAAAAGCGCCCGCACAGGAATCCTCCCTTCGGATAATATACAAAATTAGTTTGCAAAAAGAGCGTGAGATTTATTATGGTTAATAAATGGTAAAGATAAACTCATGGCTTGTCCTGCCTGTTTTAGTATGATAAAGTGACAGTTGAGACACTCATTCTAGTGCAGTGGAAGAGCAATTTTTCAGATTAAATGAGGTGGAATATATGAATACCAAGGGTGAACACTTGCGTAAACCGGAATGGTTAAAGATAAAACTTAATACGAATGAAAGTTACACCGGCTTAAAAAAGATGATGAGGGAAAAGAAGCTTCATACCGTTTGTGAAGAAGCAAGATGCCCGAATATTCATGAATGCTGGGCGGTAAGAAGAACAGCAACTTTTATGATTCTAGGAGATGTATGTACACGTGCATGCCGCTTTTGTGCTGTAAAAACTGGACTTCCTACTGAATTGGATTTACAGGAACCTGAAAGAGTTGCTGATTCGGTCACGCTTATGAATTTAAAGCATGTGGTTGTTACAGCAGTGGCAAGGGATGACCTAAAGGATGGGGGAGCAGCCGTTTTTGCTGAGACTGTTCGGGCTATTCGCCGTAAAAATCCTTTTACTAGCATCGAAGTACTTCCTTCCGATATGGGTGGAAAAGAAGAAAATTTACAGGTACTTATGGATGCAAAACCAGATATTCTGAACCATAACATAGAAACGGTCCGGAGGCTTACGCCAAGAGTTAGAGCGCGTGCTACATACGAACGTTCCCTTGAATTTTTGCGGAGAGCGAAAGAAATGCAGCCTAATATTCCAACGAAATCAAGCCTCATGATTGGAATAGGCGAAACCAAAGAAGAGATTTTGGAAACGATGGATGACCTTCGTGCTAATAATGTGGATATTATGACTATTGGCCAATATCTGCAGCCAACTAAAAAGCATTTGAACGTTATTAAATATTACAGCCCTGCTGAGTTTGAAGAACTGAAGGAAATTGCTCTAAACAAAGGATTCAGCCACTGTGAGGCAGGTCCGCTTGTCCGTTCTTCATACCATGCAGATGAACAGGTTAATGCTGCTGCCAAGCATAAAAGTGCACTTGCAGAGATTAAAGCACAAGAAGCATAAGGTGAAATATCAAAAAGAGTTCAGCTGAATTTTTAGCTGAACTCTTTTTTGTTATTTACCCATACTATTATTCGATTTACCTGTGTTATTACCGGACATCTTTGTGTGATCATCGGGTGTTTCGCCATTGGCGTTTTCACTTGCATTCATTGGTGCTCCCTGTGGAGACTTTTTCATTTCTTTAATTAAATTATCGACAAGATGGCGTGACCCCCTGCTTGTGGATTCCAGGTGTGATAAATTTTCTACTTCTCTGAACATCCTTTTGTTATCACTTACATAAACGTGATAATAGCGGGGAACCACTGACATTGCGGTTCTTTTTACCATATCGGCTGTCCGGTTTCTGTCTTGTGCATCCGTATCGTATGCAATTAGGACTTCCTGGTCGGTTACCAAAGTGGCAATATCGTTTATATTTGGCAGATCAGTTCCAAGACTGCTGATAACATGGGCCAACTGTTCCCGATTCATAGCAATTGGGCGTCCATTTGAGTGTGCATCCCCCATAACCGGGCTTTTTTGATGCCTCACATAACCAAAATCATTACTCATATTTCTAACGCCTTGTGTTTGCTTTTCATTATAAAGTTCATTGCGTTTATTATTAACATTTATGGAATGTCCGCTTTCCTCGTAAACATCCTTGTGGGACGCGTCATTAGAGCAGCCAACGGTGGCCATCAGGCAGGCAATTCCGAGTACTGACAAGGTTTTTTTCAATATTTACACCTCCTGTTATTAGGATTACCAATGACTGTGTTTTTTTCACTTAGAAATTCATGGGGAATCGGTTATAATGAGTATAAGGTAGCTGGAAAATAGAGGTGAGACAATGATTTCGATCAATAATACTACTTATGAGGTAATAGAGGATTATCGGACCGCTTTTAATGAAGATGCATTTAAAGGGCGGTTTAGTGATATTTTAGCGCGGTATGATTATATTGTAGGGGATTGGGGCTATGGTCAGCTCCGCCTCAGAGGGTTCTTTGATGACCAAAATCAAAAGGCCTCCTTTGATACAAAAATCAGCACATTAAGTGAGTACCTTTATGAGTACTGTAATTTTGGCTGTGCTTATTTTGTACTTAAAAAAGCAAAAAGTTAAAAAGGGGCCGGTACTACTTGTACCGGCCTTTTTGACTTATGGAGAATAGGGTGGCTGATCATCTCTGTTTGGGTCATCATGTGTTGGATGAGCACCAGGCATTTGTCTTGGATTATTCTGATGAAGAGATTTGTTTTCATAATTAAAGGGAGTATAATAACGCTGCCCTTTTTCCCAGGGCGTGCTTTTATTTTCTACAGGTTCATTTTCTCCAATTGGAGAACCATAAGGCCCTTCAGGCAGAGTTTCTACAGTAAGGTAGTCTCTCTGTTTTTCCACATTTGAAAAATCACTATATTTTTCCGCATCTTTTTTTGACATGCTTTCACTCCCATAAGAGCCAATTTTCTTAGCTAATCAGAATTTATATCCATAAATTCTGAATGCATATGCGCAACTACGGCTCTGCCCTCACCTAAGGGCTAAAGTTTTACCTTTTAATTTGTCTAGCTCCAGCGCCCAGCGCCTAGTGTCCATCCCGCTTCTCCCTACGATAAGTCAACATCGAAATGCTATACATTTCGTGTATCCTTTATCTCAGTCGAAGCGGGCCCCAGTCCATACGTCGCTGAACGGGCGCTTGCGCTTTTCTTATATTATGGTCATTTGAAAGTGAAACATGCTTTTAGCCGCAAAAATTATACAACTTCTGTTAAAAACGAACGCAGCTCTTCAGCTTCAGCTTCTGTTAGCTGGAAAGCATACTCCAAATAACCTTCTTCCTGAAGGTCATCCTGCCCAATAATCGCAAATCGGTTTCCCTGCATATCGAGCACGAGGCTTTTTCCATAATGACGGCCAGTTTGAATAATGGCAAGATCATAACGCTTATCTTCACCCAAAAAGCTCACAAAACGTGTATTTGCAGATTCTTTATCATCGTATAAAAAGAAATGGTCTGTCATAGTTTTTCTCCTTTGAAAATTGTTAGGAATTTAACTTTTCTCAATATTTTAATCACATTTAATCTTATCAGATTTTGAATTGAAATGTCAGTCCTCTGTTAAAGTGTTATTTTGAAAAAATTTCTTGTTAAGGAAAAATGAAGATAAAGAATGTGGTACAATAGTCTCAGGAAATGGATATCGACTTCTGAGAGGAATGAAACCGAATGGCCCGCCGTTATGTCGAAAAAGCGAAAAGGATATTAACATGGGGGAAACTCTTTATGCCTTATTCGGCCATGCGTTTTTATCCTCCTCAATTTATTGTAAGAAACCCCGTTGCTGAAGGAGTAAAAAATGCCTTTAACAATGGCTGCGAGGTGGCGGTCATTGTATTTAATATTAAAGATATAAAAGAATTGGCTGATTTGCTTGGCCAATTTCAATTCCAGGGTTATATGAAAAGAGTAAAAAAGTTCTTTCGGAATATAATTGAGCAAGAAATCGACATTAACGATATTATCACTCTTCATGATTTTTGTGGAGATGGGTTAACCTTATCAATAAGAGTAAATCCCGAGCATCATTCCATTTCTGAACTAGACCTTTTAATAAAAAGAATTTCCCGTGAAGCAGAACGTTTCCTCCTAATTGAATATCCGATGGTTCCTACCATTTTTCAAACAGGGTATATGTTTGTTGAGAAAAAACATTATTCCATCCAGGAAGCAGTACTCAAGGCGCAGCAGCAGGCTATTGCGATGGCTGAAAAGCGTATTGATACAGAGTTCAATGAAATGCTTTTTACAATGACAAGAATTGTTTCCCAAAAGGATATCCGCCTTCTTGCACAGCCTATTATTGATGTGGCGACAAATAAGGTCAGGGCTTGGGAGATGCTGACTAGAGGGCCAGCGGGAACAGTCCTTGAAAATCCGCTTTCTCTTTTTTCTATTGCAAGGCAAACTGGCCTTCTTTATGATCTGGAGATGATTGTTCTTGAAAAAGCTCTTCAGCAGGTAAGGGATTTAGGCTGCAAACAAGATATATTCCTCAATTGTACGCCGCTTACCATAGGGAATATGCGTTTTGTACGTGATATTAAAAAATTAATGATAAAATATAAGAAAATATCCCCTAAACAGATTACTTTTGAGATAACTGAACGCGACTCAATTGAGGGAATCAAGGACTTTAGTTATAATATTAAAGTTTTAAGGCTAATGGGCTTCCGACTTGCCGTTGACGATACAGGGGCGGGATATGCCAGTCTTAATACAATTAGTGAAATTATGCCGGATATTATAAAAATTGATCGCTCAGTCATTCAGAATATCGACAAGAATTCAGTTAAGGAATCGATGCTAAAAGGACTTCTGCTTGTGGCGAAAGAGGCTGGTTCTTTGGTTGTGGCAGAAGGAATTGAGAATGAATCCGAAGCATCCGTATTGTCCCGTAATAATGTGGATTTGGCCCAGGGGTATTTTTATGCAAGGCCTGCCGCGCTGGCAAAATCTATGGCTACCTAGAAACGACAAAGGAAGTGGACGTATGTATTTTGTGGACCGTAATAAAATTGAAGAGATTTTATCGTACCTGGAAGAATTGATTCGTACATTCTCCGAAGTAAAGAGTTGGGAAGGCCGATTAGAAAAAGCAGCTCTTGAAAGACTCACCCAGATGATGATTGAATCTATTTTGGATGTTGGGAATTTGATGATTGATGGATTTATCATGAGGGATCCAGGAAGCTATGAGGATATCATTGATATCCTAATGGACGAAAAAGTGGTTTCTGAAGAGACGGGCAAGAGCCTTAAAACGCTCATTTCATTCAGAAAGATGCTTGTTCAATCCTATACTGAAATCAGTCACAACGACCTGGCTGATGAATTTTCCAAAAGGTTTTCGGATATCCATGCTTTTGCAAATCACGTAAGAAAGTATCTGATTGAGGAGCTTGGTCCAGTTTCGGCATTTAAGAATTAGGTAAAAAGAGACCTTAGGGGTCTTTTTTTCATTTAGTATTATTTAGGATAGGGTAAGATACTCTTTAGGAGGGATAAGGATGAAAAAATATAAAGGATATTTAATTGACCTGGATGGGACGATGTATAAAGGAACCGAGAGAATTGAGGAAGCTTCAGACTTTGTAAAAAAGCTAAAGGAAAAGGGAATTCCTTATTTATTTGTTACAAATAATTCCTCCAGAACTCCTAAGCAAGTAGCTGAAAAGCTGAAGGGCTTCGACATTCCTGCTGAAGAAGAACAGGTATTTACTACAAGTCAGGCAACGGCCAATTACATATATGGAAGAAACCAAGATGCAAGTGTATATGTCATTGGAGAAGAGGGGATTCGGACTGCCTTAGAGGAAAAGGGTTTCCACTTTGCCGGTGAGGATGCTGATTTTGTCGTGGTTGGCATCGATCGCTCCATTAATTATGAAAAACTGACTATTGGCTGTCTGGCAGTACGCAATGGCGCGATTTTTATCTCCACAAACGCAGATATTGCACTTCCAACAGAAAGAGGATTAGTGCCTGGGAATGGATCTCTGACTTCTGTAATAACAGTTTCTACGCAGACTCAGCCTATCTTTATCGGAAAACCCGAGGCGGTTATCATGGAACAGGCATTAAAGGTACTTGGAGTCCCGAAAGAAGAAACAATCATGGTTGGGGATTACTATGACACTGACATCCTTGCTGGAATCAATGCAGGAATGGATACATTGCTTGTCCACACAGGTGTGACCACTAAGGAACTGTTAAAAGGATATGGCGTCCAGCCAACCTATACAATTGATTCACTAGATCACTGGGAACCATAAAAACCAAAAGCCGGGGCATGAGCCCGGCTTTTGGTTTTATAGTACTGGATATATTATCTTATTATTTTAAAAGTGTTTTCCTGTGCAAAAGTTTCTATTGGAGCCGCTGATGTTCGGCTTCCGCAAAGTGATATTCCTTAAGTAGTAAAGCTGGCATTGCTTTGCTTCGGGTTTTTATTCCACATGGGCTGCACGGTGGGCAAGCCTGCTTGAAGCAGCGGCTGCAATCGCACCGACAATATCGTCAAGGAAGGTATGGCATTCTCCTGTTGATTTGTCATTTAAGCGCCGTAAAATACCGGGCTTTTGTTTATCGATGTATCCATAATTGGTAAAACCAATCGAACCATATACGTTTACAATCGAAAAAGCTAGCACTTCATCGACCCCATAAAGACTTTCATCGGTTTTAATGATTGACTGAAGTGGCTCCTCAAGCAGTCCCTTCTCAGCCAGCATATCAAGCTGGATCCCCGTAATAATGGCATTTTGAACCTCGCGTTTTAAAATGACTCGCTCTACGTTCTCGAGGCAATCTTCAATTTTAAGATCCTTATGATACTGCTGCTGTAAAAAGTAGACCAAGTCGGCTATGTCCTGAATCTTTACTCCTCTTTCCTTTAGCCACCTGCGCGCGGTTTCTTCTGTTAAATCCATTTTTTTATCATCTGCCATAACCGAATCACCTTTTCCTTTAATTTTCCCTATATATATACCCTTTTCCCTTAAGGTATGCATTAGTGACCTAAAAGGGGAATGCTGGAATTTATTTCATACTTCAGCTTTTCCCTGTTTACTATTCTTATACTTTCAATAAACAAGTTTCTCATCCACAAACATATATATGTGATAAAGAAGAAAGTTAAATGGGGTGCGAGTATGCTTAAGCAGCTGCTTGAAAAGGAGTATGGAGTACAGGTTCAGGAATATATAAAAATAGATGCCTACGATGCACTGAGAGGGAATGGATGGCTTTATCTGATTGCAAAGCCAGGAGGCAGGGAAGAGGAGGAGGTAGCAGAACTTCAGCGCATTGCCGAACATCTCCATCAATATGGTGACAGACATGTTCCTTATTTTCTTACAACGAAGGATGGAAAAATTTTAACCAAGTGGGAAGAGAATAACTACTGTGTCTTTGCACGGAGGCAGGAAGAGGTTCCGCCTCCAAAACAAAAGCTTGGAAGAAAGCTTGCCAAATTTCATGAACGCGGTGGAATGGTGCCTTTTTATGTGGAAAGGTCCAGCAGGATCGGAAAGTGGAAAGAACTTTGGGAAAAAAGGCTTGAACAAATGGAAAAGGTTTGGAACGGGCTTCTTTTTCAATCGCCAGAGGATGAATTTGAACGTCTATTTATCGAAACCTTTCCCTATTATATGGGGTTGACGGAAAACGCTATTCAGTACTTAGTTGATACGGAAATAGACGTTGAGCCAGGGAATACTGACAATGGAACAGTATGCCACGAACGGTTCTTATCATCCTCCTGGGGGAAGGATTATTTAATTAAAAATCCATTTGACTGGGTTTTTGACCATCGGAGCCGGGATCTTGCTGAATGGACGAGGGAACGTTATTTTTATAATATACAAACCTATCAACGAGAAATTACTCAATTTTATGAGGACTACCAAAGTATTTCTTCCCTTTCTCCCTTTTCCTGGAGGCTTTTATATTCCCGGATTTTATTTCCTCTCCATTATTTTGAATGCATTGAAAATTATTATATAACGCGGTCTGAACAAGATAAAAAAATACTGGAAGAGAAACTGCAGAAAATTTTAAATCAATCCCGGGAATATGAAGCCTTTCTGAGAACTTTTTATAATTTAGCGGGTGCACCAGTAAGAAAAATGAAACTTCCAATGCCCGATTGGCTGATGAATTAAAAAGTATGGCTTCCTGTAACGAGAAAAAGGAGCTAAGAGGATAAAAAAAAGCGATTGCCGGATGGCAATCGCTTTAATATTTGCAATTAAAATACTTGTTCTACTTCAACAACACCGGGAACTTCCTCTAAAAGAGCGCGTTCAATCCCAGCTTTTAAAGTAATGGTTGAACTTGGGCAGCTGCCGCAAGCGCCAAGAAGGCGAAGCTTAACAACACCATCTTCCACATCTACTAATTCGCAGTCTCCGCCGTCCCTTAGAAGGAATGGACGCAATTTATCTAAAACTTCTTGAACTTGAGATATCATTTCTTGTTCTGTCATGTCAAAATCGACTCCTTTCATAATATCTATTATAATGTCATCAAGCGTAAAAATCCATTCTCTGAAAAAGGAAATTCTCAGTTAGAAGATATTTTTAGATTATTAATAAATTTATAGTGTAAAATAAAAGGAAAAAAAGAGAGGTTGCTGCATTGACGAATCAGGGAGTTGAAATTATTGTTTATGGGGCAGAGCAATTATGCCCAAGCTGTGTAAATATGCCATCGTCAAAGGAAACTTATGAGTGGCTTGAAGCAGCGGTTGCGAGAAAGTTTGCCAATCAGCCATTCAGAATTACATATGTTGATATCTTTAATCCGCCAGAAGATGGTTCAAAAAAGCAGTTTGCTGAAAGAGTAATTGAAGAGGATATGTTTTATCCGGTTGTTTTGATTGAGGAAAAAATTGTAGGCGAAGGCAATCCAAGGTTGAAAACAATTTTTGCAGAGCTGGAAAATCACGGTTATAAAGCTGAATAGCACGAAAAAATAAAGGCTGCTCCTTTAAGGAGACAGCCTTTTGTTATTGTCTAGCTTTTTAAACTCACCCGTTATGGTACTTGTACATCCAAAGAATACCCGACTTGATCAATCGTGCTACCCGGCCTGTAATAGCGCGTTCAGCCATCATTCCAAAACCTTGACGTTTTCCGAGTGATCCAAGGATTCCTTTAAGTTTTATAGCTGGGAAGAAAGGAGGTAATTCCTCGCCTTTCCAGCGCTTTCTAAGCACTTCAACTATCTGCTCTGCCTGTCCTTCGGCAAGCTGTGCACTAGGTGCATGCGGAAGGCTGGCACAGTCACCAACTATAAAAACATGCTCATCATTTGGCAAGTGATGGTGAGGAGTTATTTTTAATCGGCCAAGCTTATCTTTTTCACCATCAAGCGCGCGAACAATTCTGCTTGCCTGTATGCCTGCAGTCCATACGATTACATCACATGGAATAGGCTCATCATGGTTATAAAGCAGATTTTCTTCTACTCTTGTAATATTGGAATTATTGACTATCTCAACATTATGTTTTATAAACCAATTTTCAACGTACTTGCTGAGGCGGTCAGGAAAGTCTGAAAGAATATGATTTCCTCTATCGAAGAGTTTAATAGTTAAATCAGAGCGGCTCTCGCTCAGTTCACTTGCAAGCTCTACCCCGCTAAGACCGGCTCCGACAATGCCAACAACTGAACCAGGAGGAAGATTATTAAGTTTTGAGTAAGTTGCCCTCGATTTTTCAATGCTTTGAATACTGAAGGTAAATTGATCGGCACCCGGAACATTGTGATATTTATCTTCACAGCCCAGACCAATAATCAAGTCATCATATTCAACTGAATCTCCATTTTTAAGATTAATTTTCTTTTCGTCTAAATCCACGCCTGTTACTTCGCCATATGTAACCTGCAAGCGTGAATGCTGCGGAAAGGAAACACGAACTTCCTTGTCGGAAATGGTTCCTGCAGCTAAAGCATAATATTCAGTTTTTAAACAGTGATATGGTACTCGGTCAACCAAAGTGATATGAACATCCTCTGGAAGATGATCAGGAAGGAGTTCATTAAGAATCTTCATCCCGCCGTAACCGCCACCTAGGATTACAAGGTTTTTCATTGTCAATTGCCCCTTTTTAACACGATTCCATTCTTAGAAATTCCCTTAATGCTGTTTTATCAACGATTAAACCATCCTTCAAGGGAAGGGAAACCGTTTGCAAAGTCAATCTCAAATATTATCTGAATATAACGAAAATACCCGAACCGATTTTTTACCCATTAAGAGTATATAGGAATTGTGACGAAATAACAACATTTTTAATAGTATCTTGACATCATGGATTTAAAAGGAATTTGACGAGAATGGTTAAAAGGGTTAGGATAATATGTTAGTAGTGAGGTGAAAGTAATGATTCAGCCGATCATTGAATTTTGCATAAGTAATCTTGCAAGCGGAGCACAGAGAGCGCGTGAGCAGCTGGAAAAAGATCCTAATTTAGATGTGATTGAATATGGCTGCCTTGGGTATTGCGGAAAATGTGCATCTTCACTTTATGCACTTGTAAATGGAGAGCCAGTAACTGGAGAAACACCAGAAGAATTAGTTGAAAACATTTACCAATTTCTTGAGGAAAATCCAATGTTTTAATCATATAAAAAAGGGAATGGAAATAATTCCATTCCCTTTTCATATACCAATTAAATAACCCATGAACTTTTCCCATCGGTGGGGAAGTATATTAAAGATATTTACCCCTTCTGTGACAGTCAGTTAGTCCTCAATGACGCTTTTTAGCCACTTTTTTCAATTAATTTGTCCCCATGAAACCCTTTAACCTAAATGTACGGTCCTGGACTCTCGGATTTCCTGCCAGCGTTCCCGAGCCATTTCAATAATTTTTGGCTCAACCGATTGTCGTTGGCGTTCAATCACTTTTGAAAAATAATAAATGGCCTGTTCGGTCTTATTGGTTTTCCTGGATAATTCACCAGCTAAATAAAGTAGTTTAAACTCTGACATTTGGGTACCCCGAAAGTCATCAGTCTTATTTGATTCTTCATATTCCATAAGAGCAAGCTTCATAAACCGCTGTTCCTGCTCGATGTTTGGCATAATTCTATACAGCCATGCTATTCGGAGGTACATCCCCGCAAGATTAATATGTTTCTCTTTTTTTAAGGCTGCACAATAAATCGCTAATTTATATGTAGTAATAGCCTGTTCAATCGTTCTTTTTCCTCCGTAATTCTGTGGAGCCCATTTGCTGCACACTTTATCCTCTATATCCTTTTTACTGCTCAGAGGAAAAGATTTAAAGGTTTCGTCTGAAAAAGAAAATCCGCAATTCGGACAAACATATATATAATAAAAAATAGGGTTAACTTCATTTGAATGGTAAAGTGGCAGAAAGTCTGTATCATAACCGTTAATTTTGATAAATCTAGATCTTATTTTTTTTGAGGTAAATGGCTTTTTGCATATGAGACATTCACAAGCTTTATCATATAAAGGCTCGATTTGAGTCATTCGACTCACTCCTCACTTGGTTTTTTACTATGTTCATAGTATAAAATAGTTCTTTATAACTATTATTATAGACTATAAAGAATATAATTGGTTAAATATTTCCTGAAAATAGGGGATTTTTATGAACTCAATAAGTTGAGTACAGCTTATACAGCGTATATACTGTAAATAGGAGATGTTTCCTTAAGGGACTAATCTAGGATGCATTTGACTTTTTTTATAAAGAATCGTTTATAGATATATAAAGAAGTAAAACAAGGAGGAATTAAGATGGAAAATGAAGTAGTTATTTTATCAGAAGCTGCTGCACTTCAAATAAAAGAAATGATGAAACACAATGAAGAAGAAGGCTCTCTTTTAAGAGTTGGAGTTAAAGGAGGCGGCTGCAGCGGTCTATCTTACGGAATGGGCTTTGAACAGGAAGCTAAGGAAGATGATTTCAGCTTTGAACAGCACGGAATTCAGATTGTTGTAGATAAAGAAAGTTCAGCTATTCTTAAGGGCACTAAAATTGATTTCAAAGAGTCCATGATGGGCGGGGGATTTACGATTGATAACCCTAATGCTATCGCCTCATGCGGATGCGGTTCATCATTCCGTACTGCAACAGCTGCTGGAACACCAGAAGAGTGCTAATTTAAACATTAACCTTCCTGAGTCTTCAAGGCCAGGAAGGTTTTTATTAGCTAATCATTAGTATCCTCTTTCATTGGCCCCTTTTTAAGCTAAATTGAGGTATCGGACTGATTTATTGTTAAGAACTAGTAGAAGATCATTCCCTATTTAAATACGTTATGATTTAATGAGTAATCTGGACAAAAAAAGGCGCCCCGCTTTGGAGACACCTTTTAGATCTGTTTAAACTTCGGTTGAAGGCTGATATTTATTGGAACATAGAAGAACTGTGAAGAGGCTGAATTTTTGCTTTAGGATCCATAAATGCTTTAGCATTATTAACGGCAGTTGGAGCTTCGCCAAATCCTGAAGCGATAAGTTTAACTTTACCATCATAGGTGCAAACGTCTCCAGCAGCATAAATTCCTGGTACATTTGTTTCCATTTTTGAATTTACTACAATGGAGTTCTTTTCAATTTCAAGACCCCATTCCTTAATTGGGCCAAGAGAAGAAACAAATCCGTAGTTAACAATAACTGCATCAACGTCAAGGGCTTCCTGCTTATCTCCTGAAGCTTCCTTAAGAACAACTTGTTTAACTCCGGAAGCGTCACCAATCAATTCAGCTGGAACGAATGGAGTTTTTACCTCCGCTTTTGAATTAAACAGATTTTCTACGCTATGCTCATGGGCACGGAATTTATCCCTGCGATGTACGATTGTCACTTTTTCAGCAATTGGCTCAAGCATAAGAGCCCAGTCTACGGCAGAATCTCCACCACCGAAAACGACAACTTTTTTACCGGCAAAATAATTTAAATCATCAATGAAATAGTGCAGGTTAGTGTGCTCATACTGAACAGCACTATCCAATTCAAGACGGCGCGGCTGGAATGCTCCATTTCCAGCAGTAATAATGACGGTTTTGGAGTAATGAATTTCTTTATCGGTAGTTAATTTAAAACTGCCATCTTCCTGCTTTTCAAGCTTTTCAACCGATTGCTCCAGAGCCACAACAGGATTGAATTTTGCCATTTGTTCTTTTAGATTATTAACGAGTTCCTGGGCACGTACTTTAGGAAAACCCGCAACGTCGTATATATATTTTTCAGGATAAAGCGCTGATAACTGGCCCCCAAGCTGTGGAAGGCTCTCAATAATTTTAACAGACGCTTGTCTCATTCCTCCGTAAAAAGCGGTAAATAACCCTACTGGGCCGCCTCCAATAATGGTAATGTCGTATACTTTTTGATCTTCTCGCAACTCCATATCCCCCTAACTATGTAGTAAAGAAATCCATTTAATATCATACCACAAATATTGGATTTGCTCACTGATATCTCTAACGATTATATAGTGTTTAAAACCTAGATTATCCTTTCTTAATGTTGGAATAAAGAAATAGGTTTATAATTGGAAATTTCTTTAGCTAAGAAAACAATATAAATAGCTTGAAAAAGCTGCAGAAAAGGAATAAGATGTATTTTGGACATATTGTTACTGTTTTGTGACAATTTTAGCACATTTTTTTGACCTATTTAGTGAACTTTATCACAAACTTTTTTCAGCTATAAAAAATAATATTTCCAAAAGCAGTAGAAACTAAGAAATACTCAAAAATTTATTATAAAAGGTGGAAGTGATCACTTTGAGAAAGCCAAAAATAGTTATTCTGGGAGCTGGATACGGGGGATTAATTACTGCAACCCGTCTGCAAAAAATGATGGGAGCAAACGAAGCTGATATCGTTTTGATTAACAAAAACGATTATCATTATGAAACAACATGGCTGCATGAAGCTTCAGCTGGTACCCTTCATCATGATCGTGTCCGTTATGAAATCCGTGATGTAATTGATAGAAGTAAAGTTGAATTTGTACAGGATACTGCTGTGGAAATCAATAAAGAAGAGAAAAAAGTTATTTGTGAAAAAGGCGAAGTTTCTTATGATTATTTAGTTATCGCATTAGGTGCAGAGCCCGAAACCTTTGGAATTAAAGGCTTAAAGGAATATGCTTTTGGAATTGTAAGTGTTAATTCAGCACGTCAATTACGTGAGCATATTGAGTACCAATTTGCTACTTATAATATGGAAGAAGAGAAGAAGGATGAAAGACTATCTATCGTAGTTGGAGGAGCAGGTTTTACAGGAATTGAATTCCTTGGAGAGCTAGCTAACCGTATTCCTGAATTATGCCACGAGTACGATGTGGACTTCCATAAAGTAAGAATTATCTGTGTAGAAGCAGCACCAATGGTTCTTCCTGGTTTTGATCCTGAGCTTGTAAACTATGCTACATCTTATCTTGAAAGAAAAGGTGTAGAATTCATGATCGGGACAGCGATTAAGGAATGTACTCCTGACGGCATTATTGTTGGTAAAGGTGAAGAGGAAGTAAAAGAAATTAAAGCCGGCACAGTTGTATGGGCTGCTGGTGTTCGCGGTAATTCCATTATTGAAAAATCAGGATTTGAAGCAATGCGCGGCCGTGTAAAGGTTCAGCCAGATCTTCGTATTCCAGGACAGGATAATGTTTTTGTTATCGGCGACAGCTCATTAATCATTAATGAGGAAATTAACCGTCCATACCCACCAACTGCACAGATTGCTATGCAGCAGGGTGAAGTTTGTGCACGCAACCTTGTAGCGCTCGTTCGCGAAAAATCAGAACTTGAAGCGTTCAAACCAGATATTAAAGGAACTGTTTGCTCACTTGGTGAAAACGATGCAATTGGCGTTGTTTATGGCAAAAAGTTAACAGGAAGCAAAGCATCCTTTATGAAGAAAATGATTGATAACCGTGCATTATTCATGGTTGGCGGTCCTTCTCTTGTACTGAAAAAAGGAAAATTCAACATTTTTTAATCCATAACTAAGAGGACAGAGAAATCTGCTCTTCAGCTTGTCGACAAAGAGGGTTCGGAATGCTTTATTCCGAACCCTCTTTTTTGATTTTATTGAGATCTCCTATTGGATTATACCAATCTTATCCACGGACTCATGGCCTATACTGGCCCCTTCCATGTTCAGTTGTCCATCTTTTTAATTCAGGGCAGCGAAAGTTTGCGTCGCCTGCATTAACAACCATCTCAAGGTTGTATGCCAGGCTTATTTTTGTGTCTCGGGAATATACAAGCGACCTCTTAGGGGCTCAAGTTTTACAGACTCACGAACCTCACTTAGAAAGCATGTGCCTGAAGGGGAAATCAACGGGAAAATGTTAAAATAGAAATAACCATTTATGGGAGGGACATATATGCCAAAGGAAAATAAACGGGGAAAGGTATGGCTGGCCGTTGCTGGACTTGTAAAGTCTAAAGATGGAAAATGGCTGGTTGTTAATAAAAAGTACGGTGGATTAAAGGGAAGCTGGTCATTGCCTGCCGGTTTTGTTGAAGCAGGTGAAACGGCCGATGAAGCTGTAATGAGAGAAGTAAGAGAAGAAACAGGTATTGATTGCAGGGTAAAAGGTCTTATTGGCCTAAGAACTGGTGTTATAAAAGGTGAGATAAGCGATAATATGCTTGTTTTTCTGCTGGAACAACAGGATGGGGGAACATTAAAACACCAAGAATCTGAGCTTTTTGAAGCCCAATTTATTTCAACTGAAGATCTTGCTAAGGACAAAGATGCTTCCGTTCTTCTTCATTACCTGCTCGATATTGAAGAAGTCTTATCAAGGCCTTCGGCAGAAGGTTTAAACCCGGGAGATCAATTCGGTTATACATCCTATAAATTGTTCTTTTAGTTAATTGGCTGTTTTAAAGCTCATTGAGGGCGGGAAATCAACAGGTAAGTTAAAGAAGGAAACCAGTCGCTTTAAGTACTTTTGTAAGCAAATTAATAAAATTTCTGATTTATCAAAAAAATGAGTAACTAAGAGGAATTGAAAGATAATTCAATATGTATCCGTTTACATTGTCCATTTCAGCCGAAATTGAACCTTTTCAAATTAGGTGTTTTCTTGGTATATTATCAGAAAATTAAGTAAATATCTTAAGGAGCTGATCGGTGATGAAGAAAACGGATACTAACAAAGAGTGTGATTATTGTTCAGGTAATGGATATTTTCAATTGCTTCTCGGCGGATCTGAAACCTGCAGCTGCTGCGGCGGTTCAGGAAAAAGCAAAGAGTAAAATAAATTTAAACATGACGATTGACTCCTTTTTCTGCATTCAGTACACTTAGTGTTGATGTGCAGAGGGGGAG
This sequence comes from Neobacillus sp. FW104-15D2, assembly GCF_058790155.1. Lineage (NCBI taxonomy): Bacteria > Bacillati > Bacillota > Bacilli > Caryophanales > Bacillaceae > Neobacillus > Neobacillus sp. FW104-15D2. The sequence goes on along the minus strand of NZ_JBYTCJ010000003.1, from coordinate 134,065 downwards.
TTATTTATGTCGATTGGTGTTTTAATCATTTCGATGCTGTTATTTTTCGTATTGTTTTTTGGGATTGGTTTCTTATTGAATATGCTTTTAAGAATGTCCTGGATTATGGCGGTCATTTTCCCCATAATAGCTATTCTTATCATAGACAAGGTCCGCTTCATTAATTATTTTACAGACAGCGGCAATGCATTTAAAGATCTGGGAAATCGGGTTATGTCTCTTGGTTCTGCAGATGTCCTAATCCTTATAAGCGGATTTTTAGGCGCTATTGGAGCCGGTATTACAATCAAGCTGCTTCGTAAAAATGGTTATCAAATGTTCTAGTCTTTTACTTTCGAGTAAAAGACTTTTTTTATGTCCGTTTTAGTAAGTTTTAGGCTGTTTAATCATTTTTTTGCTCCAAAGAGGCATACTTTCTCCAAAGTTGGGAAATTATTATGTTTGGGAGGAGTGAAAAAATACATGACAAAATTTAAAACTTGGACAAGGCGTTTTGCCATGACAGTTCTATTTGTAATGGCGCTATTAACGACCTTCCAATCCATTTCAGGCGTTGAAGCGAAATCCCTTATTTCCGTTACTGCCATAGCAGATAGCTGGCAGCAGGAAGAGTATGCAGATTCTTTTTTTACACATAAACTTAAGCAAATTGATCTGGCATTCAAATCTTTAAAACGGGTGGCAGAAACAGAACCACTTATTTCATCCAGTGTGGAGGCAGCGGCACCGCCGCAAACTTTAGAGGAATCTGTTAATTGGTCAAAGTATCCCAAAAAAACAGTGACAGCTACAGGTTATACCGCTGGTTATGAATCAACAGGCAAATATAGCAGCCATCCGGAATACGGGATTACATATTCAGGAGTCAAAGTTAAGCGTGATTTATATTCGACAGTCGCTGCTGATTTGAACGTTTTTCCAATTGGGACAGTCCTCTTTATTCCTGGTTATGGCTATGGTGTGGTTGCGGATAAGGGCGGGGCTATCAAAGGCAATAGGCTGGACCTCTTTTACAATACTGTCCAGGATGTTTATAAACAGTGGGGCAAAAAGACCCTCGATGTCTATATTGTTGAGATGGGCGAGGGAAAGTTAAGTGAACAGCAATTAAAAGAATGGAACGAAAATGAATCTATGCAGGTGTTCCGTCAGCAATATACAAAATCAGAGTAAAAGCAGGCCTTGTGCCTGTTTTTCTTTTTTTAGCTAATCAGAAATTTATATCCATAAATTCTGAACGCACGACGGACAGGATAAGGAAGGCTTCGTCAGCATTATCATCGCACGAAGGAAAAGCACCTGCTTTTCCGAGGAAGTCCTAGTCAGGCGAAAGGCACAGGACAAGGAAAGCTACGTCAGCTTTGCCTCGCACGAAGAAAAAGCATAGCTTTTTTGAGGATGTGCCGATTTGAGCGTGATAAGCAAAACTAAGGCATCCGCCAAAAAGGACTTGGCGAATGCCAAGTTTTTCTAATGGCTTTATCATATGATTCATCTGTTCTTTTTTATTTACTCATTGTGTTATTCACCAAGTTGATTAGAGCGAAAAGCGGGAGACTCCTGCGGGAAAAGCGCGACCAACAGGCAAGTTAACAATGTTTTTATAAAAAAGTAATAGAAGAAGTTTTACAAGCCCTTTAATTAGATATTCGAAATATTTACTCCTTTTCGTTATAATCAATGTATAACACCCATTAGCATGGTTTAAACAACAAATTCGGAAAGTCGTGCTAGAAAAATGTGGGAAAATTTATCGGGGGTGAAGGAATTGTTCAATGTAAGCAGAAATTTTGATTTGCATAGTGAACATGAAGGCATTGTTATTGGGTTATTTGACAAGCCTGTAAAGTTTGAGGGACCTTTAGAAAAGCTCGATGAAGCTTTTGGAGGTCAGCTGACTGAACTTGTTAAAAGCGGTGATCTTTCAGCGAAAGCAAAGGCTGTAAATAAAGTACATAGCTTTGGAAAAATAGGGGCAAAAAGAATTTGGGTCTTGGGACTTGGGAAACCAAAGGACTTAACGTTTGATTTACTGAAGGAATCACTTGGTGCCCTGTTTAAAGCCTTAAAGAAGAGCAGGCAGGAGGAAGCTGCATTCCTTCTCGATTCCTTTGTTGGACATGAAGAATTAGATGCTGAAGCCGCTGCACATGCATTAAGTGAATCCTTTGCGCTGGCAACTTATGAATTTGAGGGATATAAGCAAAAATCCAATGAGCCAGTTAAGAAGCTTGAGCAAATAACAGTCTACAGCACGTCAGAGGAGGCAGAAGCAATCCAGGCTTCGCTAACAGTAGGTTATGCTTATGGTGCAGGAACAAACTCAGCTAGGATGCTTGTGAATCTACCTGGAAACATGCTGACTTCAACGGATTTAGCAGAGTATGCCGAGGAGCTTTCCAATAGATATGGATTTGAATCGGAAATCCTCGATAAAGAAGAAATTGAAAAGCTTGGCATGGGAGCATTCCTGGCAGTTAATCAGGGTTCCGCGGAACCGCCAAAAATGATTGTTCTTAAGTATCAGGGTAAAGAACAATGGGAAGATGTCATCGGTTTAGTCGGTAAGGGCATTACTTTTGATACCGGAGGATATTCCATTAAAACAAAAACAGGTATTGTCGGGATGAAGACCGACATGGGCGGTGCTGCAGCTGTACTTGGCGCAATGGAGATTATTGGGGAATTAAGGCCGGAACAAAACGTTGTGGCTGTCATTCCATCTACGGACAATATGATAAGCGGCGGAGCATTTAAACCTGATGATGTTATTACCTCTATGAGCGGAAAAACCATTGAGGTGCTTAATACAGATGCAGAAGGACGGCTTGTTTTAGCGGATGCCATTACGTATGCCAAACATCATGGAGCAAATTATTTAGTGGATGTGGCTACTCTTACTGGAGGAGTTATTACTGCCCTTGGATTGCATACTACAGGTGCTATGACAAATAACGAGGCATTGTTTGAACAGATATTAGAAGCTTCTGCGGAAGCTGGCGAGCCCATTTGGCAGCTTCCAATCTTTGAAAGGGATAAGGAAAGAGTGAGGGGAAGCAAAATCGCTGATCTGAATAATTCTCCTGGATCTGAAGGCCATGCTGTTATGGGAGGAACTTTTATCGGTGAATTTGCTGAAGAAACTCCTTGGGTCCATCTTGATATTGCAGGTACAGCTACTTCTTCAAAGGAATATAACCTTGGACCTTCAGGTGCTACAGGAGTTATGGCCAGAACCCTTGCCGTTTTTGTGGAATGCTTTGAACCATTTCAAAAATAATTTTTATAAGCTTCCGGAATTCCGGGGGCTTTTTTCTTTTAAAATCCATTCTCCAGGACCCCTATCCTAGCCCACGCAAAACACTGCCCGCCCGCATATGAAATAGTGTAGGCACTGACAAAAAAAGGAGGAACCCGTATGAACGATTTTAGAATGCCCTACTTCCACGGAGGACATGGTGGTTTCGGACATTATGGCGGTTTTGGCGGATATGGATTTGGAAGAAGGCCTTTTTACGGTGGAGGCTTTGGCGGTTTTGGAGGTCCATTTGTAGGAGGCGTACTTGGAGGTATGCTAGGCAGCGCTATGTTGGGATACGGTGGTGGTTATCCGTACGGCGGCTATGGCGGTTACGGCGGCTATGGTGGAGGCTTTGGATACCCTTACTATTAAGTTATTTCATTTTGATATAAGGCAGTTCCTTTGGCCAGTCTGTTATTATTATTACCTGGCTAAATTAGGTGATAAATGGAAATTTCAATTTCATGGATTAATTTAGGAAAAAAAGGGAATTAGGAAAGGAAGGAATAAACCTTTTGAGAAAGGAGGGCTATCACCATGGACATAGGCATTCTGCTTCAATTTTTTGAAGAGAACGGATACGTCGGATTATTTTTATGGCTTTGGCTAGGAATATTTGGACTGCCGGTACCGAATGAGATTATTAGTATGTCAGTTGGTTTGGCCTCTTCTCAGAAGGTTTTGAATCCTTATTTAACATTTATCGTTACACTAGCAGGGATTTTTGCAGCCTTAACGACAAGTTATGTGATGGGTAGGTTCGTAGGAAGGCCACTGCTAAAATTTTTAACCAAAAGGCAAAAGTTTGCGAATGCTATAGATACCTCGTTAAAGTTAATGGATAAATACAAAGCACAATCCTTGCTGTTAAGCTACTTTGTTCCTGGTCTCCGCACATTTGTCCCGTTTTTATACGGCTTCAGCCGACTTTCATTCCGGAATTTTACCCTCTATGCATATTCAGGTGCTTTTATATGGCTCAGCCTGATGTATTCAGCTGGTTTTCTGTTTGGCGATCATCTTGAAGAGATTGTCCAGTATGGGAAAAAGGCCATTATACTTGGGATACTGGTGGTGGGTGCCGCGGGAATTGTATGGGTGTTGTGGAAAAAAACACGGAAAAAAGCTAATAGCAGCAAAAATAATGATATTAATTTGGTGGCTGTGGAAGAATGGGTATTTTCTGAGACTTCCCAGCAAAAATAAAAGGCAGCGAAGGCTGCCTTTCTTAAGTGTTTAGAATTGATCTCTATGTTCATATAAGTCGATTGCTCCCAAAACGATATGGGCTAAACCAAAGCCGAAAACCGTATTGGAGATCATGGAGTCAATTTTTCTGTTTTGTTTCATTACAAGTCCTGCTGTTGTCACGGCTGTTCCAAGTACAGCGGGAATTAAACCTTCTCTAATATCCATTCGCCATCACCTCATTTTAGATGGAGGATGTCCAGAAGTGGACAACCATAGTATGTTCCATATTATAATAAATAAAATGGAATTTTTTGCATGGGGAGCTGAGGAAATGGAATTGAGGAATACGCTAATTGAAACACTGGGTATCGAAGTAACTTTGCTTGAAAAGGGAAAAGTAATTGCCACAATGCCTGTGGATGAAAGGACCAGACAGCCCTTTGGACTTCTTCATGGCGGTGCTTCTGTTGCTCTCGCGGAAACTGTGGCAAGTGTTGGTGCCTATGAGCTTGTGGACAAAGAGACACAAGCGGTCGCTGGGCTTGAAATTAACGCTAATCATGTTCGTCCGAAGAAGGATGGCAAGGTAACAGCTTATGGTGAGGTCCTTCATCAGGGAAGGACTACTCAGGTTTGGGATATCAAAATAAAGGATGAGCAGGATCGAATGATTTGCATTTCGAGGTGTACAATGGCCGTTTTTCCTTTAAAATAAGCTGTGTTAAAGAACATTGTAGATTTTTATCTATGCCAATTGTAGCGGAAGGTCACAAGATTCCGGGTGTCTTTAAAGGGAAATCAACAACCGAGTTTAACATTTTTCAGGAGGTGCCCTTGAATGTCAGGGCACCTTTAGTATGTAGGTGATAAATTCTTGTGTTGTCTATGACCTTTTTTTATCCCATAATGTTCTTTGGATAAACAACAGGGAGATATATGATGAAAAACACCTATTTAACAAGTTATTTTCCGCTTTTATCAATTATTTTGTTCAGTCTTTCTTTTGCAATTGCTATGGAAATTCCGCTTCTTGCCTTTCTGCAAAAAACAGGTATTTACACAGGGATGCTCGAGTTTTTTTCGGACAGCGGCGTGAAGCTTTCACTTATGGCATTATTAACCGTTATGTTCTTTATGGTCTTTGCTGCTTTAAAATTGGTCGCTGATACGATAAATGAACTCTCACTGCTCTTCTTTTCACAGGATTCGGATGGTGAAAGCTTAAGAAAGGTTCGCAATGGCCCACTCTTGTTTGCAGGAGGGGGAGCATTATCTTTATTAAGTATTCAGCAATTAACGGTGTTAGCGGGAGTTTTTCTGGCAACATCTCTTGTATACTTTGTCTATTTTGTTTTTAAAGTAAGCCCAGCCTTAAAAACCTCCGGATTAATAGGAATTATCTTTTTTCAAATTTTAACCTGGTCCATACTGATTCTAGGTGTTGCTATTCTGGCTGTTAAAGTATATAACAGCATCGTTGCCAGCATTTCTGTCTAAATCAAAATAAGGGTAACTAAAGCACGCGCTTAGTTACCCCTTACTGTTAGTTTTTAGCAATATCCTTCCAAATCATAAGGTGTGGACCCTTTTTTTCAATGGATTCCATGCTCTGTGGCTTGTCCTTACCAACCCAAACCCCAATGGTGAGCTCGTCTGTCAGCCCAATTAACCAATAGTCTTTATAATCATTTGTTGTACCTGTTTTTCCTCCTGCATAGGGAGCCTGGATATAAGCCCGTTTAGCTGTGCCTGCCCTGAGTGTCTCCTTCATCAAAACCCGCACCTTATCGACTGTTTTCTGGCTCCAGACCTTAACAGGTTTGTCATTCCAGGTATATAAAATTTTCCCCTGACGATCTGTAACGTTAACAATTGCTCTGGATGGCTGATAGCTGCCGCCGGTTCCAAAAACCGTATATGCACGGGTCATTTCAAGAGGAGACATGCCTGTGTAAAAACCTCCGATCCCAGCCGGAAGCCTTTGGTCTTGGCTGGTTACATTCTGAAAATGGAAAAGGTTAAGATCTTTAAAGGCATTTGAAATCCCAGTTGTTTGTAACAAACGGAGAGCAGGGGTGTTATAGGAATGGATAAAGGCACTCTCTAGCGTCACATATCCATACTTTGCATTACCGTAGTTTTCCGGGCAATAGCCGTTGGAGCAAAATGTACCTGCATTAATTTTTTGTGTTATATTTGCCTGCTTTCGCTCAAAATAGGGCGCGTAATCCAATAGAGGCTTAATAGAGGAGCCCGGCTGCCGGAATGCCTGGTAAGCTCGATTAAATTCATATTTTCGATATGCTTTTCCGCCTGCCATTGCCACAATCGTATGATCCTTTTGCCTGATTACTGTGGCGGCGCCTTCAACTCCCGGGTATGGAAGATTTTTTTGTACGGCTGATATTGTTTTATTTTGGAGGGCGGGATCAAGGGCAGTATGCACGACCAGTCCAGAATGAACAACTTCCTGATAATGCGCTTCAGCCTTTTCTATTATGGCTGCTTTGGTTTCAGGGGAAGCTTTGGCAACAAGCTGATCCAGGCCATCTTTTTGAAAAATTAATTCCTTCAATTCAGCTTCAGCATAATCAGTATAATCTGGAAATAAATTAGTTTTTATCCGTATATTTAAACGAATGGGCTCTGCCTTAATCTTTGCTGTTTCCTGAGCAGTAAGGATTCCTGCGGCATGAAGCTGATCCAGCAGGCGTTCCTGCCTGGATTTCGTAAATACAAAATGCTTCAACGGATTATAGAGAGAAGGATTATTAGGAATAGCTGCTATAAAGGCCTGCTCTCCCCCAGATAGTTCCCCAATATGTTTATTGAAATACTCCCTTGCCGCTGCTTCAATGCCGTATGCACCATTTTGGAAGTAAATAGTATTTAAATACAGCTCCAAAATTTTTTCTTTCGATAGGGAACGTTCCAGCTGGTAAGCGAACATAATCTCGTTCAGCTTCCGATTGTAGGTTCTTTGCTGTCCCAGATAGATATTTCTGGCGAGCTGCTGGGTAATGGTACTTCCTCCCTGTGAAATACCCTGGCTTTTCATATTAATCGCCATTGCGCGAGCCATAGCTGGTAAGTCAAATCCGGGATGCTGGTAAAAGTTCCGGTCTTCAGAAACAACAAACAAATTCTTTACTAAAACAGGTATATCTTTTGAGGCAACATAATACCTTGTTTCTGCACCGGCAATCTCAGAAACAAGCTGGCCATTTCGGTCAAGAATTTCACTAGTTTGTTTAAGGCTTATATCTTTAATCTTTATTTTGTTATCGAGAGTGCTATGGATACTTTTTGCATGTCCCCATTCTTCCGATGCCAAAAAAACGGTCATGCCAAAAAGGGGTAGCAGAAGTAAAATAATAAGGTAGCCTGATAATGTTCTCATAATTAAATCAATCCTGTGAGTTTTTATGCTGTACTGTATTGTTATCGGTTCGGCTATTCATTTTTAAAGGAATAATTACCTGGAAATAGGAATATCATTGTGAAAAAATTTAAAAAATTACCGTGGAATTCTGCTATAATAAAATAAATAGGCTTAGAGAAAAGGCACAATTTTTTTGTACAGGTCTCTTATATAATATAAATAAACGGACAGAAGAGAAAGAGGGTGATAGTATGAAAGGGAAACGCCAATATTTATTTATCGATTTTGAATTTACAATGCCTGAAAAAAATATGAGATCGAAGGATTTTTATCCTGAAATTATTGAGGCGGGGATTGTAGCTGTTGTGGACAATCAAATCCAGAAGCAATTCTCCACTTACGTTACACCTGTACAGTTTCCTATTTTATCTGAACGCTGCAAATCTTTCTTACATATTACGCAAAAACAGGTGAACGATGGCCTGCCGTTTAGAGAGCTTGCGCAGATGCTGGAGGAGATGGGAAGGAATTACGACAATACGGTTGTTACATGGGGAAACATGGATATGAAGGTACTCCGTCAAAATTGCAGCCGTTCTGGAATATCATTTCCATTTAAAGCGGCAGAAGTTGATCTTTCAATGGAATATAAAAGGTTCTTTGGAGACCAGAACCAGACAGGGCTTTGGAAAGCAGTTCAGGAATATGGTAAGGAAGGAACCGGGAAACATCATAAGGCATTAGATGATGCTCTGACAACCTATCATATTTTCAAGCTAGTGGAAAAAGACAAGAGGTACCTTCAAAAACCGGAACCTACTACTATTGGAGACCGGGTTGATTTTTCAAAATTACTAAATGAGTTTGCTTAAAAGGCCAAATCACGAGAATTGTGATTTGGCCTTTATTTTTTGTTAAGAAAGCATAAAGTTTTACCTTTTAAATTGTCTAGTTCCAGCGCCCAGCGCCTAGTGTCCATCCCGCTTCTCCCTACGATAAGTCAACATCGAAATGCTTTGCATTTCGTGTATCCTTTATCTCAGTCGAAGTGGGCCCCAGTCCATACGTCGCTGAACGGGCGCTTCCGCTTTTCTTATTTTATTTGAAATAATCTTTCTCAAGTCCTTCAATAAGCTTAAGGCTAAGTTCGTTCCAAGCTGCGGAATCCTGGGAGAGATCTGCTTTCATTCTATCAACAGCTTCCCTTAAAGATGAGCTGTATTCTGGTATTTCCTCTTCATATAGCCTCACCATTTTCTTCGGTATGTTGGCTTGTTCACGAAAGGCAAGGGCTCTGCGTTCATGAAAAATCCCTGAACTGATTTCTTTTGGGTTATGCAGGTCCCCCTGCATGGGATGTTTCAATACTCCCAAAACCCTGACTAAATAATGCTCGGGACGAATATCCGTAACTTCACCGATGTACTTTCCGGTTTTATATATGGCAGTAACCTTATCTCCTATTTGGAATTCGCTCACAATTTCGCTCTCCTTTTTTAAATTTCAGTTTTATTTTATTATGGGGCATGATTTAATAAAAAACAAAGACTTAGTGTTTAAGCATAATATTTGGAGGAATGATATATGAGACTGAAAAGTGCAGCAATTATTTTCGCAGTTATTATGATTCTGGCTGCCTGCGGAACATCCGGCAGTAAAACCAAAACAGGGCAGGAGTCCCATAAGGCTGCATCAAAAACTTCACAAAAGGAAGGTAAAAAAATGGAGTATCCACAGCTTTCTACCGAAATTGCAGAAAATGAAAAAGCCGTTGAAATGGAAACATCGATGGGCAAAATAAAAATTAAACTATTTCCGGAATATGCTCCTAAAGCCGTTGAGAATTTTATCAAGCATAGCGAAGAAGGCTATTATAATGGCCTTATTTTCCATAGGGTTATTAAAGACTTTATGATTCAGGGCGGTGATCCGAAAGGAACGGGAACCGGAGGGGAAAGTATTTATGGAAAGCCGTTTGAGGATGAATTCTCAAAAAATCTTTACAATCTCCGCGGGGCTCTTTCTATGGCTAATGCGGGTCCAAATACGAACGGAAGCCAATTTTTCATTGTACAGAAAACTGGTCTTGATTCACAAATGAAGTCACAAATGGAGCAGGCTGGTTATCCGAAGGAAATTATAGATGCTTATAATGAGCATGGAGGGACTCCTTGGCTTGATTTCCGGCACACTGTTTTTGGACAGGTTGTTGAGGGGATGGATATAGTCGATAAGATTGCTAATACTCCAGTTGGAGCTCAGGATAAGCCAAATGAAGATGTAACGATTAAAAAAATTACTGTTATTAAATAAGTGTTGCAGTTGAAATGAAATGCTTGGTTGATGAAAGTGTTATTGATATAATAAATCATTGAGCATCACCTTTTGGAGAAAGGAAGACAAAAATGGTTCAATGGTTTGTTTTATCATTGTTTTTATATTTTCCTGAAGATAAAAGAGAGTATATACCAGCGGGCATAACCTTCGCTATTTTCTTTATTATGGCACTGATCGCAATGAGATTCTTTATCGTGATTTCACGAAAGGAAGCAAAAAAGGCAAAAGAGCTGGAAGACAAAATTATGAAAAAAGATACTGGGAGGAACAGCTGAGAAGCTGTTTCTTTTTTTTGGATAATCAATGTCAGAAAATCAACGAAACGACAAAAAGAGGGTCCTCAAAGACAAAACTCTTCAACGGACTAGGGGAAATGTTGATTAGAGTGGATCTTAAGGATAAATTCACCAACAAATTAGTGAAAGTGTCCAATAAAGAGGGGATTAAGGATAAAACCCGGTAACAGATCGGGAAACTTTTACCTAAAAAAGGAAAAGGAATAAAACTCGGTAATGCCGATGAAAAGTATCATTCTCTGCAACACATTTGTCTTGGAAAGTTTATTTTACAGCCTTTAAGGAGATACTGATGGACAAATTGCGTTTCTGGAGGAGTATGGTGATGAAGAATGGTTTGATTCTTATTCTGCTGCTGTTTTTAGCGGGGTGTACGGAAGGGAATCCGAAAAAGTTGGATGTAAACATGTACAATCCAGCGGGGGACTCATTGGGTACGGTCACCGTATCTGAACAGGCAAAAGGGATAAAACTTGAAGTGAATGTCAGTGGTTTGACTCCCGGTGAGCATGCTATCCATATTCATGAAAAAGGGAAGTGCGAGGCTCCTGATTTTAAATCTGCTGGGAATCATTTTAATCCAGAGAAAAAAGAACACGGTCTTCTTCATCCGAAAGGCGCACATGCTGGAGACCTGCCAAACTTAATAGTTGAAAGCGATGGGAAGGCAAAGGCAGAGCTTGTGGCACCTCAACTAACTCTCAAAAGTGGGAAAACATCACTTTTTACAAAAGAAGGAACCTCGATCGTTATTCATGAGGCCAAAGATGATGGGATGACCCAGCCGTCTGGCGATTCAGGGAATAGAATTGCATGCGGTGAAATCTCGCTTAATAAAAAAGGGCAGAAGAAAGCACAGGATGAAAAACAATAAATATTACTGGCGGCAAGAAAAATCAATCCTGCCGCTTTTTTGTTTTGCTTCCGGGTCGGAAACCGGTTAGAGGCTAAGAAAATGTTTTCTGTCTCTGTGCAAACGATTTCTTTTTTTGCTGTTTTAGATAATTATTCACTTTTATTTTAATAAGAATTGTTTATAATAGATACATAGGTTGCGAAGGCTTCATTTTTTTTGGACATTTAGGAAAACGGTTGCACAATAATTAGTGTAAAGGATGAACATAGATGAAAAGATTATTTCAAGTGGACAATTGGAAAATTGTTGAGACTGAACTCCATAAAGATGATTTTCGTCTTGCTGAGAGTTTAACCAGTCTTGGTAACGGACATATGGGCATGCGCGGCAATTTTGAAGAAACATACACAGGCGATTTTCACCGAGGGTCATACATTGCGGGAGTCTGGTTCCCGGATAAAACAAGGGTTGGCTGGTGGAAGAATGGCTATCCTGAATATTTTGGGAAGGTGATTAACTCCATCAATTATATTGGTATTCGAGTTTTACTAGAAGGACAGGAGATTGACCTTTATACAAATGAGGTTAACGAATACTATCGTGAACTCGATATGCAGCATGGTATTCTAACTCGACGATTTACTGTAAATCATGGCGGAAAAATAACAGAAGTTGAGGCAGTTCGTTTCCTGTCCATTGCGGACCCGGAACTAGCTGTCATTAAATATTCTGTAACTCCTAAAAACTATGAAGGTGAAATCACTTTCATACCGTACATGGATGGTGATATCCGTAACGAAGATTCCAACTATGATGAGGATTTCTGGACTGAAATCAGCAAAGGAATTTCTGATTATCAGGGCAGCCTGGTCATGAAAACAAAGGATAATCCATTTGGAACGCCAACATTTAAAGTGGCTGCTTCAATGAAGCTTGATGTTAAAGGTAATGTTGTTTCTGTTTCTACAGCACTTAAAAATGAGTACGTAGAAAACACCATCATTGCAAAAGCAGCAAAGGGAGAGTCAGTAACACTTTACAAATATATTGCTGTTACCACCGATCGTGACTATTCTGAGAAAGAACTTCTCCAAAAAGGTCAGGAGGTTCTGACAAGAAGTGCAGCTAAAGGATTTGAGGCATTGCTTGAAGAACATAAAAATGGCTGGCTAAAGCGTTGGGACATTGCTGATGTTGAAATTGATGGCGATGAGGTAGCTCAGCAAGGTATTCGTTTTAACCTGTTCCAGCTTTTCAGTACCTACTATGGTGAAGATGCAAGACTAAATATCGGACCAAAAGGATTTACAGGGGAAAAATACGGCGGTGCAACATATTGGGATACAGAGGCTTATGCCATTCCTTTTTACCTGTCAACAGCCTCTCCAATAGTGTCCCGAAATTTACTAGTCTACAGGCACAACCAATTAGAAGGGGCTTATCACAATGCCCGCCAGCAAGGTCTTAAAGGTGCTCTTTATCCAATGGTTACTTTTACAGGGGTTGAATGCCATAACGAATGGGAAATCACTTTTGAGGAAATCCACCGGAATGGTGCAATTGCCTATGCGATTTATAATTATGTGAACTATACTGGGGACAAAGAATATTTAAATGAGTATGGGATAGACGTCCTTACAGGTATCTCCCGTTTCTGGGCTGACAGAGTACACTACAATAAGAAAAAAGATCAGTACATGATTCATGGTGTTACAGGGCCAAATGAATACGAGAATAATGTCAGCAATAATTGGTACACCAATACAATCGCAGTCTGGACGTTGAAGTATACCCTTTGGGCAGTTGAATACCTGCAGAAAAATGGGCATGGCAAGCGTGTTGAGGATTTGGAAATTGATGGTGCTGAAATCGGAAAGTGGACAGAAATTATTAAGAAAATGTACTTCCCTTATGATGAGGAATTAGGTGTATTTGTCCAGCACGATACATTCCTTGATAAAAATTTGATGACTGCCGATGAGCTTGATCCATCAGAACGTCCTATAAATCAGAACTGGTCATGGGATAAAATTCTTCGCAGTTGTTTTATCAAGCAGGCGGATGTACTCCAAGGTGTGTACTTCTTGAACCATGAATTCAGCGAAGAAGAAAAACGCCGTAATTTTGAGTTTTATGAGCCAATGACTGTTCACGAGTCTTCATTGTCACCTTGTGTCCACTCCATTCTTGCTGCAGAGCTTGGCATGGAGGAAAAAGCGTATGAAATGTACAATCGTACAGCACGCCTCGACCTTGATAATTACAATAATGACACAGAGGATGGACTTCACATTACAAGTATGACTGGTTCATGGCTTTCAATTGTTCAGGGGTTTGCGGGAATGCGTACAGCTAACGAAACCTTATCGTTTGCGCCGTTTATCCCTGAAGGATGGGGTCGGTATGCCTTTAAAATTGTTTACCGCGGCCGTTTAATCCATGTAGAAGCTACAAAAGATGAAACAGCGATTACTCTGGATGGCCCAGCCCTCACTATTAATTTATATGGCGAAGATGTCAATATTGAAGAAAATGGCCGGGTAATAGCTGTTGCTAAACAAAAATTGGAGGAAATACTATAATGTCACAACTGTTAAAAGCTGTAATTTTTGACCTGGATGGGGTTATTACAGATACAGCAGAATATCATTATCTTGCCTGGAAAGCATTGGGCGAGGAATTGGATATTCCTTTTATAAGAGAGTTTAATGAGGAATTAAAGGGAATATCAAGAATGGATTCACTCGAAAAAATACTTGTACTGGGCGGTCGTGAGAATGATTTTACTTTTGAAGAAAAAAAGATTCTTGCTGACCAAAAAAATGTCCACTATTGCAGGCTTATAGAAGATATCACTCCTGCGGATATCCTTCCAGGCATTGAGGAATTAATAACTAAACTAAAGGCAGACGGTTTAAAGCTTGGGCTTGCATCAGTAAGCAAAAATGCGTTTACTGTTATGAACCGCCTGGAACTGACTTCCCAGTTTGATACTATTGTGGATGCAGCTAAGATTCTGAAGGGAAAGCCTGATCCTGAAATATTTCTGACAGCAGCAAAGCAATTAAATGTTGATCCTTCAAATTGTATTGGAATTGAGGATGCAGCGGCTGGAGTTGAAAGTATTAAAGGTGCCGGAATGTTCGCAGTTGGAGTTGGTAACAATGAAACACTTGCCAAGGCGGATCTTATCTACCCGAATACAGAATCAATTTCTTACAGTGAAATAAGAACATCCTTTGAAAATAAATAAACTAAAAGAGAGCCACCGGGATTTTCCGGTGGTTTTTCTATGGTGAAAATTCCTGTTTTTGATCGACAGCCATGGTCTTCTCGACGGATTGACTAAAGTGTGAAGAGTAGAAGTATAGAAAAAAGAAGTAGAAGTTGTAAGAAAAGAGGTAGAAGATTTGCGAAAAGGAGTAGAACCTCACATCCAAAAGGGAGAACATATGCGAGTAAAGCCGGCAATGGCCGGTCTTTAAGTGAGAAAAGTAGAAGTATCGGAAAAAGGGGTAGAAGTTTTAAGAAAAGAGGTAGAAGATTTGCGAAAAGGAGGATGCATTTTTCAGAACCATGAATCTAGCTGTTTCGCTGGATTGGCATGATGTTAGCCAGGTTGAAAAGCTCCTGGCCAATGTAACAGAAAATAAGTATTCTTTGGAACGTTATATTAATACATTAAAGGAAACTAGTAATTGATTTAGAAAAACTCCGTAAAGAAGTCCTTTTACGGAGTTTTTTGCATACTAAGCGAATGTTTTTAATTAAGTAAGATAAGGGTAAAGGTAACTGTGTTGCTATAAAACTTTTGGGCTGGAGACTGATATGAATAAAAAAAAGAGCAGAATGGAATTTTTATTTATTATTTTACTTGCAATATGTGTTTATCTCATGTTTTTTACCGGCTATCCCTTTTATATAAAACTGATAGCTGGTATTTTTTATCTGGCGATTATTATGGTCAGTATTTTTTCTCTTATACTGGA
This sequence comes from Neobacillus sp. FW104-15D2, assembly GCF_058790155.1. Lineage (NCBI taxonomy): Bacteria > Bacillati > Bacillota > Bacilli > Caryophanales > Bacillaceae > Neobacillus > Neobacillus sp. FW104-15D2. The sequence goes on along the minus strand of NZ_JBYTCJ010000003.1, from coordinate 118,713 downwards.
AAATAGGTCTGCTCCCCACACTTTATTGTGGATGTATGTTTTGTTCTTCCTTCCGCTTATCGGTTATATATTTTATCTTTACTCCGGACAGCTTTATTTAAAGGGGTATCTCTTTCAGACAAAGCGAAGAAATGACAGGGAGGCGTGGGAGAAGCTTACCAGGACAGAAACGAAACCTGACTTGAATTTTTTGCTCGACCAGCAAATGTCCTTTGCAAAATTTGCGGAGAATGCTTCGGTTACTCCAATTAGCATTGCAACGAAGGCGTCCGTCTTAAAGAACGGAGAAGAGACTTTTACAGAAATAAAAAGGCGTCTTCAGGAAGCTAAAAAGTTTATTCATATTGAATATTACATTTTCAGGTCTGACCGTCTGGGCAAAGAGATTATTGATATTTTAATTCAAAAAGCAAAGTCCGGAGTGGAGGTACTTTTTATTTTTGATGCCGCGGGAAGTTTAAGCCTCTCTGCTAAGGATATTGCTTTAATGACGGAGGCGGGGATTAAGGTTCATCCATTCTCTCCATTAAAATATGGCTTTTTTAATCAGAAATTCAACTTCCGCAACCATAGGAAAATTATTATTATCGACGGGGAAATAGGATTCGTGGGCGGCCTGAATGTAGGAGTTGAATATCTAGGACAAGACAAAAGAATTGGTTACTGGCGAGACACCCATATGGTTTTGGAAGGGGAGGCTGTATTCAACCTTCAGGCTGTTTTTCTACTAGATTGGGAGTATGTAAGCGGAGAAAGGGTTCTTGAAAGTTACAGTGCGAACAGGCTTCATGTCCAAGAAGGTGAGATTGATGGAGCCGTCCAGGTTGTTGCCAGCGGACCTGATACACAGCAGGGTATTATGAGTGACTTTTATTATTCTTTAATTTCCAGTGCGACACAGTCGATATGGATCGCCACACCATATTTTGTTCCTGATGAGTCTATTCGGACAGCTTTAAGAGTGGCTGCGGCCAAAGGGATTGAGGTAAGGGTAATGGTGCCGGAGATTAATGACAGCTTTTTAACTCAATATGCAAGCCGTTCCTATTTTCCTGAGCTTTTACGTTATGGAGTAGAGGTGTATTCCTACCAAAAAGGATTTTTGCATCAAAAACTTATAATAGTTGATGGAAATCTTGCATCCATTGGAACTGCCAATATGGACATGCGAAGCTTTCATTTGAACTTTGAAGTGAACGTTTTTCTCTTTGGCTCCAGTGCGATTCGGGATCTTGCAGCTGACTATGAGGAAGATATGAAGGACAGTGAAAGGATTCGCCCTGTTGAGTTCTATAAAAGAGGTTTCTTTAACCGTGCAAAAGAGTCATTTGCAAGACTGTTTTCTGGCGTACTTTAACTATTAGGAAAAGCTGCATTTCATGAAGAAATGCAGCTTTTTAAAATTCTTAGCTCCAGCGGCCAGCTAGTTTTCATCAAGAGAAGCATCCTTCAAGTATGACCTTTAGGTGATAGTTGGGCCAGCTAGTGTCCTTCCCGCTTCTCCCTGCGGTAAACTGACATAGAACTCAAGTGCTCCTTCGCCACAGCTTTTTCAAAGAAGCTTATATTTTACCTCGTCGCAATGCTGCATGTCGTCTATTCAGGGAAACTGTTACAGGAAGTTGTTTCGCTGAACGGGCTTTTTCTTAGTTAAATCATAATTGTTCCTTTTGCCAGTTCTTTCGCTGCGGCTGCAGCTTGTACTTTGGCAGCTGCAACAATTTCCGGAACCTTTTTAGGGTATAAATCAAATGCCTCAGCTACAATAGTTTCCATTACTTCAATACCAAGAAATCTTAATGCAATTTTTAAATAACGATCCCCGGATTCCAGCTCCTGCATCGGCGTTCCGATATATTGTCCGCCCCTTGTGTGGATGTGTACAGCTTTCTTATCTGTCAAAAGTCCTTTGGCTCCGGTTGGAGTATAGGCAAATGTTTTTCCGGAAACAAATAAATTATCAATATAAGCCTTTAAAACTGCAGGGGAGCTTAGATTCCAAAGTGGCGAGACAAATACGTAATAATCATACTGTATGAATTCATCAGCAACAGCACGCATTTTTTTTATTTTTACTCTTTCAGGTTCTGTTAACTGGTCCATCGTATAACCGTAGCCAGCCAGCTTACCTCTGGCGGATACAAGATCTGCATCCATATGGGCCAAATCGTATGAAAACAAATCAATCCGCTTAATTTCTGTATTTGGCTGTTCCTCTAAAAAAGAATTGAGGAAGGTTTCCCCTATTTGCAGTCCTTTTGATTTTTCAATACCCTTGGGATTAGCGGTGATATATAGAAGTTTCGTCATATTTTCAAGTCCCTTCACTAAATACTCTCTTATCCATTATATAAAAAGGCGGAATGCTCAAAATTGAACAATCGATGTCTTTTCTGAACATTAAGTGTCTAAAGTCTAAAGGGCTAACAAAACTTAACATTTTGATTCCTCCGTACTTTTGGATATAATAGAAATATTTCAGTGTACAAAAAATATCATTACATAATTTATGTTTTGCATCTTGAAGGGATGATTTGAATTGGAAAGACAGAATGTTGGAGTAGTCGGAGTAGGAGTAATGGGAAGGAGCCTTGCACTAAATTTTGAGAGCAGGGGTTTTTCTGTTGCTGTTTATGATTTATCACAAGAAAAAATAAATGAAATTCTTGATACTAATAAAGAAAAGAATTTAACAGGAACTAATAATGTCCAGGAGTTTGTTCAATCTCTGGAAACACCACGAAAAATTTTATTGATGGTTAATGCAGGAGTTATTACTGATAAAGCCATCGAGAGCCTGGTTCCATACTTGGAAAAAGGTGATATCCTGATCGATGGCGGAAACAGTTATTTTGAAGAAACCATTCGAAGAAATAAGGAACTTGAGGAAAAGGGAATCCTCTTTATTGGAGCAGGGGTTTCTGGAGGAGAAGAAGGTGCCCTTACAGGACCGGCCATTATGCCAGGCGGGCAGAAAGAAGCATACGAGAAGGTTGAAGACCTTTTGGTATCCATTTCTGCAAAAGTAAATGGGGATCCATGTTGTACTTATATTGGACCAAACGGTGCAGGCCATTACGTGAAAATGGTTCATAACGGAATTGAATACGGAGATATGCAGTTAATTTGCGAATCATACCATTTATTGAAAAACATCCTTGGATTATCCGCTGAGGAGCTTCACAAGGTATTCAGTGATTGGAATAGCGGTGAACTGGACAGCTATCTTATTGAGATAACTGCAGACATTTTTACAAAAAAAGATGAAAAAACAGGCTTGCCACTCGTTGATGTTATCCTTGATACAGCCGGCCAAAAGGGCACAGGTAAGTGGACCAGCCAAAGTGCGCTGGATCTCGGAGTGCCTCTTTCCATTATCACTGAATCCGTTTTTGCCCGATTCTTATCAGCAATGAAAAATGAAAGGGTAAAAGCAAGCAAAATTTTGAGAGGCCCTTCACAGGCAAAGTTTTCCGGAAACAAAGAAGAAGTTATTGAATTAATCCGAAAAACTCTTTATTTAAGTAAAATTATTTCCTATGCACAAGGTTTTGCTCAATTGCAGAATGCTTCTAAAGAGTATAGCTGGGATCTTAAGCCTGGTGAAATTTCAATGATTTTCCGCGGTGGCTGTATCATTCGTGCAGGCTTCCTTCATAAAATTAAGGAAGCATACGACCGTAATCCTGAACTTGAAAATCTTTTGCTGGATCCTTATTTCCAATCCATAGTGGAGAACTATCAGGAATCGGCAAGGGAAGTGGTTGCTATTGCTATTAAGTCTGGCATTCCAGTTCCGGGATTGGCAAGTGCTCTTTCTTATTACGACAGCTACAGATCAGAGGTTCTTCCTGCAAATCTTCTTCAGGCACAGAGAGATTATTTTGGTGCCCACACATATCAAAGAGTGGATCAGGAAGGAACCTTCCATACGAACTGGCTTGAAAAATAATACCTCTTTCTCAGGGAAAGGTGTAAACTAATTTCATGTAACAAAAGGGGGATATGCAATGGGGCTTTTTAACGGATTAATGGGAAATGCTTCGGAAGTGAGTGTTTCTGAAATACAAAGGGATTTTGTTCAAATTCTTTCTCCAAATGAACGAATTGAAAAAGCATATAAGCTTATAAGGGACTTGTTTATTTTTACGAATAAACGACTAATCCTTGTGGACAAGCAAGGCATAACCGGTAAAAAGGTGGAATATCACTCCATTCCCTATAAAAGCATTACTCATTTCAGTATTGAAACCGCAGGGAACTTTGATCTGGATGCAGAGCTAAAAATCTGGATTTCAGGAAATGCTTTGCCTTTACAAAAGCAATTTAACAAAAGCCTTAACATTTATGAACTTCAAAGTGTTCTGGCAGAATATGTCCTTAAATAAAAAAATGGCAGCCGCTCTGGCTGCCCATTTTTTATTTCAAAAGATCAGAAAGTATAAAATTTTTGACCCTTGTAACTGTCTAGCTCCAGCGCCCAGCGAGTTTTCACCTCTGTAAAGCATCCTTGAATATCTTGCATCAAGTATGACCTTTAGGTGATACTTGGTGCAGCTAGTGTCCATCCCGCTTCTTCCTGCGATAAGTCAACATCTAACTCAAGTGCTCCAGCGCCACAGCTTTTTCAAAGAAGCGTATGTTCAGCTCGTCGTAAAGCTGCATGTCGTCAATTCAGAGAAGCCGTTACAGGGAGTTTACTCAGGTAGTTGCTTCGCTGCAGGGGCGCTTGGGCTTTTCTTATTACTCAATATCCTTAGGTTTCTCAGACATTGACCTTAATGCCTTGCGAAAATCATTATCGTTCATTTTATTGGATTGCTGTTCAGTAGTATCCATTTTTTTATTTTCTGTTTGGAAGGATTTTAATGCATTTCGATAGGCATTATCATCAATAGTCATATTCTTTTCTTCAGAAACATTTCTCTGTTCCGTACTATTCTGAACTCCAGTGTCTCCAACATTGTTGGAATGGTGTTCTAAAAGCATTTGTTCATTTTCGCTTTTGACTAAAACCGGTTCTGTCTTATTCATGGCAGAAGCTGCTTTCATATTAAATATGGTTAAAGCCACTAAGGCGATAACTGCAATAACACCAAATGCGATGAGTATGAACATTAATTATCATCTCCAAATGGCTGATTCGTAAAAGCCTTTGTCACATTGGCTACACGTTCTCCCAGCGCTTTCCCTAACTCTATGCCTTCCCTCGATATAAGCTCCGTGCTTTCGACTGGACAGGTGATACCTACTCCGTAATAAGAACCATATAGAGCATTTTCAGGGATGTTTCCTGGCAGCCCAACTAGAATCATACCCTGGTGAAGCATTGGTGTAATAAGATTAAGCATAGTAGCTTCCAACCCGCCATGGGTAGTTGCAGTTGTGCAAAAAACGGCGCCGATTTTGTTGATGAGTTTACCTTCAGCCCATAAGTAGCCTAGGCGGTCAATCCATGACTTTAATCCGGAGCTAATTGTGCCGAAATGCCCCGGGCAGCCCCATATAATGGCATCCATTTCCGGCAGCTTATAAACGTCAGCCTGGTCCACATGATCAATAAATACTTCCGCACCTTTTACTTTTCCGGCACCTTCAGCTATAGAATGGGCTAGTGCTTTTGTATGTTCTCCCTCGCTATCATAGACAACATAGATTTTCATTTTTGTTTCCTCCTTGATCGTTTAAAAATGAAACCCCTATTCACAGACGCAATAGGGGGCATGATTTCTTAAATGATTAAATTGAAACTTTAACTTCTGCATTCATTCCAGGGAGAACCCTTTCGGAGGGATTCTGAATTAAAATTTTCACTGGAACTTTTTGAGTAACTTTTGTGTAATTGCCGGTTGAATTTTGTGAAGGAAGGGCAGAAAATACGGAATTAGTAGCATACCCAATTTCTTCAACTTTTCCATCAAATATCACATCTGAATCTCCATCAACAGTAATATCAACACTGCTGCCAACTGAGATATCTTTTAAGTCTGATTCCTTAATATTTGCTGTTATATATAAGTGATCCATATCAGCAGTTTGGGCTAATACCTGTCCTGCCTGCACCATCTGATTTGCTTTTGCTTCATTTTTTATTACTTTTCCACTCATCATAGAGTTTACAGGAAGGCTTTCTTTTCCATCTGAAATGCTTCCCAAGGCATCCTTTTTAGCAACAGTGTTGCCCTCTTTGACATCCCATTCCGTTAACAAACCAGAAGTGGGGGCAACTACCTGCATCATATCGGCCGATACAACTGCATCGTCAGTTTTTACATAGTTTTCATTTTCATAGTAAAAGTAGGCACCCGCAGCAATTAAAGCAACAATCACAACGAGCCCAATAATATTTGTTAAAATTAAGCCGCCTTTACTCATTATCTTTTCTCTCCCATCAATAAATAATTAGGTATTATTATTAAGCTGTTTTATCTGTTAATTCCTTTTCCTTAGGAGCAGGCAAGAGGATACGTGTTGGTTTTTGAACCAAAGATCGGCCTTTTCCGGTAACGATTTTACCAATAGAAGCCAAGAGCATGATAACTCCCAATACAAGTAAAATGGTAAACAAATTATGATAGGCACCTAGAATAGCGGATTTCTTTGCATTCACTATTAGTTCATAGGATGCCAGGCTTTTTGCGCTTGCCAGGGAATGTCCATTTTCCATAAAGTGTCTGATCAGCTTAGTCATTTCAAGTTTGAATTCAGAACCATTTTGGTCAAGATGGCCTCTAATACCTTCATAGTTAGCCGCATTTTGTCTTGTCAGGTACCAGCCGATTATTGGGGATATGACTGCACCTGTAAAGTTACGAATAGAGTGCAGTGTCACCGACCTCATGGATGCCTGGTGTATATCACCGGCTAACGCTGTGCCTAAAGCTCCTGATACCAGTACCATAGCTACACCGCCACCAAGACAAGCAACTTGAAAATATAAAGATGTCAGAGAAGCTCCAGCCTCGATTGTTCTCCACTGAATGCTTACAAAAATAACCACAAGTGATCCAATGAAACCGAGAATTCCTGCTCCCAGCTTATCGTAAAGCAAAGTTTTGAGAATAGCAGTCACCACTACTCCTACAAAGAACCAGAAATAAAAGTGTGATAAGTATTTAAACGGAAGATCCATATCATTTCTTAAAAAGCCGTTGATCCCTGCTATAGCAAAGATTAAGGAAACATGGGATGCAACCGCCATTATGGTTCCTGATATTGGTTTTGCTGCTTTTAATGTCCGAAAAGGAACTAAAGGCGTTTCTGCTTTTATATCTACTAGAACAAAAAGTACTAATAAAATAAAAGCCCCTACAAGAAACGGCCATACATAAATGGAAGAAAATCCATTCTGCATTAAATTACAAAGCGGAAATGCCAGAACAGCCATAGACAAAATCCATAAAAATACTCCAGTTTTATCTACTGGGGTGTGGTCATGCTGATGTTCCTCATTTTTAGGCAGACCAAGAAATCCGACGATCAGGCACAGGAAGGAAGCCAAAACATTTAGTACAAATAACCAGCGCCATGCATCGGCGTTTAAAGATATGGATCCAAATAATGCCCCAAGTGCACTGGCTCCAAACAAGCCCGTAATAATCATCAGTAAAAAGAAATTACGTATTTTGTTTGGGAAAGATCTTAAGCTGGCAGGTAAAATGGTTAAAAATAAAAATCCTGCGCTTAAACCCTGTACTACTCTTGCAGCTATAAGTATTAACAGGTTAGGAGCAACTGCAGCAACAATAGAACCGCATAAAAAAATAAAGATAAATGTCAAATAATTCCTCCGCAAACCAAACTTTCTAGTAAGCACAGGACCCAGCGGCACGCCTAGAGCAAAGGCTAAGTTGGATAGTGTCGAGGGGAAAAGTAAATAATTTGAACTTAGGTTAAGCCCGTTTTGAACAATACCCTGGTTGAGCGTGTAAGAAAGATTCGAAAAATACTGAGACCCAATAGCAAAAATAGTTAAAAAGGATATTATCAAATATTGGGGGACAGCTACTTTTTCGGTCTCTGATGAGGATGTGTTTATCTGTGTGCTCAATCATGCTTCCTCCTTTCAGAAATAAGTTATCTCTGTTAAACCATGAATAAAATAGAAATACCTATAAAACAAATGTCATATTAACAACATGATTAACTTGTAAATAACAAGTTGTATTATACAATATATAAAAAAAAAGGCAATATGAAACTTTTTCTAACCCCTCAAAAAAACCTTTGTATAAAAAAAGACTGCGAAAAAACTCCGCAGTCTTTGGTATTTAATTCTTTCTTTTTCCTTTTTTTAAATCAAAATTTAGTTGGGATAAGTTGGATTCCAGGTCTTTTAACTTTTCCGGAGACCATTCATGCAGAATCTCCCTATAGAAATCATAGCGCGCATTTTGAACCCTCTGTAAGACTTCCAGACCAGCAGCAGTAATTTCTATCAAACTTATCCTGCCATTGGTGGGATCCGGATATCGGCGAATATATTTCTTAGTTTCCAAAGTTCCCACCTGCCGGCTGGCTGTTGATATATTTAACATCAATTTCTCGGCAATTTCATTGATGGCTAAAGGGCCAGAGTCCTCCAGCTCGCACAAAATAAGATATTCAGATCTATCCAAACTGCCCAATTGCGGGCTGTGAGAAGTTATTAGGCGAACCAATAAGGCGAGTTCATATTGAATAGCTTGGAGTGAGTCCATGTTTACATTCTTCCCCTTTTAAAACAAAAACCATTTGTTTTGATGTTCACTAGGTAAGTATAACATTCCCTTCATTCACTGAAGCTATTTTAGCAAAGATTCTTAAGTAAAGGCCCTTTTCAGTCTCTCAAGCCCGTCATTTAGTGTTTCACGAGGACAAGCGATATTCATTCGAACAAATCCTTCGCCGCCAGATCCGTATTTTGTACCCGGCTCTAGGGCGAGCTTTCCTTTTTCAAGCAGCTGTTTCCTTATTTCCTTATCCCCTAACCCAAGGTTTCGGCAGTCCAGCCATAGTAAGTAAGTTCCGTCTGGATCCATGTATTTTATTTGGGGAAGATTTTCAGCCAGGTAGTTTTGAACAAGCTCCTTGTTTCCTTGTAAATAATCCAGCAATTGGTTTAGCCAGCTTTCTCCGTAACGATAGGCCGTTTCCATGCCCACTATTCCGAATAGGTTAAGAGTGAAAAATCCCTGCTGTTTTAAAATATGATTGAATTTATCACGTAAATTCTCATTTTTTATGATTAGTGCTGAGGCCTGAAGTCCTGCAAGGTTGAATGTTTTACTCGGGGCAATGCAGGTAATCGTCCGGTTGGCTAAATCTTCATTTAAGAAAGCTATTGGAATATGCTTTCGATTTTTATAAACCAGATCAGAATGGATCTCATCTGATACAATTAGACAATCGTATTTTTTACAAAGCTCACCAATTTGGAGCAGTTCTTCTTTTGTCCAGGACCTTCCTCCGGGATTATGCGGATTACAGAGGAGAAAGAGTTTGCATCCCTGCTTTAATGCCTGCTCGAAGGAAGTAAAATCAATTTCGTATCTTCCTTCTTTTAACACAAGTGGTGAATTTACTACTTCTCGTCCGTTGACTTTAACCATCTCAAAAAAGGGAGTATAGACTGGTGATTGAAGCAAAACTTTATCTCCGGGTTCGGTAAAAGACTGGATTGCTACTCCAATGGCAGGTACAACCCCGCTGCAAAAGAGGACCCAGGAGGAATGGACATCCCAGCCATTCCGTTTTTTCTGCCATTCTGTTATAGCCTCGTATGTAGAAGGGGGGATAAAGGTATAGCCAAAAATCCCATGATCGATTCTTTCCTTTAGAGCTTCTGTAACTTCCTGTGGTGGCCGGAAATCCATATCAGCTACCCACATTGGCAGTACATCATCAGTACCAAATACTTCTTTTGTTCTTTCCCATTTTACAGAGGAAGTGTTTAGCCTTTCTATCCTTTCATCAAACCATTTCATACTTTCGCCAGCTCCTTCCTATTTTTAACTTCATGATCCTATGATAAAATAAAGCAATCAAATGTTGAAATATTAGGTGATGAGATGGAAACACAACAAGTTAATCTTCTTCTTTACGATGAATTGAATGATTGGGACCCTTTCGAGATAGGCCACGGACGTTATGATACAGAAATAGCTGATATAATTCAGGCTGTCTATGAACTTGACGACTCAGTAAGGCTTGCAGAAAGAATTCAGAGTATCTATGAGTTTTCCTTTGAGGAAGTAATCCCAATGGAAAGCTGCTTAAAAGTTTCAAATCAATTGCTTTTGATAAAATCGGACTCTTCCTGTTCGTTATAAAAGCTGCTCATGAAAAGAGGTTGTCCCCAGAGGATAAGCTCTTTTGTTTTAAATAGAAAGTACATACCAGTTGGGGTAACTCGAGAGAAGAGGTCCTCGTTTTAGTCGTTTACCCCATAAAAAGGTTTGTATTTTTTGTTTTTTTAAAAGAAAAGCGATTTTTTTAGTTCGTTTTTATTATGAAAGCCGCTTGGGCGACACCTTTAAGCTTGAAATCCCCTCTTAAGAAACATATATGCACGAATTTGGTCAAGAAATGCACGAATTTGATCAAGGAATGCACGAATTGGGTCAAGGAATGCACGAATTTGATCAAGGAATGCACGAATTGGTCAAGGAATGCACAAATTGGGTCAAGGAATGCACGAATTGGGTCATGGAAAGCACGAATTGGTCAAGGAATGCACAAATTGGCAAAGAAATGCCCGAATAAGGAATGCACAAATTGGCTAAGAAATGCCCGAATAAGAAATGCACAACGTTGAACACGGTAGGCACGAATTTAATCAAGAAATGCCCAACTTCAACTATTGTATGCCCCGCTTGCTAAAATTAATGCCCGAACGAGACTCGTTTGCCAGAAGAAAATCGATATGCTCGTTTTGCCGCTTAATTCTCCAGGAAATTACGCATATACTGATAGACGTCTTCGGGCCTTTCCTCTGGTACAAGATGTCCTGTATCCTCAAGTACAATTAGTTCTGAATTTCTTAAATCCTTTTGGAGTCTTTCTCCTATACTTAAAGGGACAACTTTATCTTGTTCTCCCCAAATTAACAGGCAGGGGATGTCAATTTTCCCTAAAACGGCGCTGGACAAGTCGCCTTCACGATCGCGGATCATCCGGGTTAACGCCATAAATATATCATCTTCTAAAAAGGGCTGAAGGTAACCATAGAGCATTTCATCTGTAATAAGAGAATGGTCATAAACTACCTGCTGCAGATTTTGCTTCACCCCGGAACGAGCAAGCCAAAACTTGACGTATAAGTGAAAAAAGGGGATATAGCTGACGAAAACCAATGGCAATTTTGAGCGTTTTAAATAACTGGAACTGCAAAGAAGCACCGCTTTTTCCGCAAGTCCCGGTTTATAGTGAAGGATGTTTAAGACAATTTGTCCACCCATTGAATGTCCAGCAAGGATGACATTTTTTAGCCCCATATTTTCAAGGAGTTCAGCTACTGTTAAGGCCATATTTTTATAGGAATATATAAACCGGTTCGATTTCCCGCTTTTCCCAAAGGGAGGGAGGTCGATAGATAGAACCTGGTATTCTTTATTTAACAGCGGAATAAGACGGCGGAAACTGAAGGTAGAAGAAAGAAACCCATGTAATAAGACAATCGTTCCTTTTGAGGCTTCATTGGGATACCATTCATAATAGACTTCTATATCATTTATTTGTTTTTTTTCATTAAAAACGGTTTGTTCCATGCACCCTTCCCCCTGCGCCTCATGTTTAACTTTTAATTTTCCCCAATATTTACAAGTTCACACCTTGAAAATCAAAAAAAAGAGGACAAATCGGATAAAGATTTGTCCACTTCAAAAAGGGGGAGTTTAAAGGAAATCGAGCTTCGCCAGGTCCTTAGCGGATGGCATTGCCAGTTTGCCTTTGGTGCTATTTAGAACTCCGGTTAGGTCAAAGTTCTGAATAGCCTAGAAAGCCTTATAAAAGCAGATTAACCAAATTTAGTGGACTTTATTCCTTGGTGGAAGATAGTTTTGAAATTTTTTTACTTGCTTATTATTGTCTTGGATTTGGAAAGGCATGGTCCATCAATTCAGCGGCGGGAACGTCAAGTACAGTGGAGATTTTTAAGATGGTCTGGAGGGTTGGGATGGATGTTCCTGTTTCGTATTTCTCAATAGTTCCGTTTCCGACCCTGATTTTTAAAGCAAGCTCCTGCTGGCTAATTCCTTTTCTTTCCCGGTACTCCTTAATGTTTTTTCCAATCTGATTCATAATGATCACCATCCTTAAAAGATATAATGATACCATTATAATACCACTGAAGGCCCATTCAGTTTCGGCATTTTTGTGAATATTTTGTTAAATGTAATTGACTTTGGTTAAAAAGATTTGGCCAAAATCATTTTTAGTTAATAGAATGTTTTTTGATATATATAGAGCATTGTGATATAATATTATAATGCGTATACAGAGGATAAAATAATTATATATTTAGGAGTGTTTTCATGTCAGAAAAAATCGAAACAGGCAGCATTTTAACAGGTAAGGTGACCGGTATTCAGCCTTACGGAGCTTTTGTAGCATTGGATGAAAATACACAAGGTCTTGTTCATATTTCCGAAATCACACATGGTTTTGTAAAGGATATTAATGAGCATCTTAAAGTCGGCGATGAAGTGAAAGTGAAAGTTCTTTCTGTAGATGAAGCAGCCGGAAAAATTGGACTTTCTATCCGTGCAACTGAAGAAGCACCTGCACAGCCTGCAGCTAAAAACAAAAAGCCTCGCAAACGCCAGGCTGCAGCAATTGTTCAGGAAGATGATGGCCAACAAGGCTTCAACACTTTAAAAGAAAAGCTTCAAGAATGGATTGAACAATCCCAGCGTTAATAAAAAGATTAAGCAAAAAGGATGTCCCTCACGTAGGGACATCCTTTTTTAGCTATTCACAATTTATATCGCTAAATTCTGAACGCACAACGGACAGGATAAGGAATTCCTCCCCAGCGGTATCAAACACCATCTTTTCCAGGTTACAACGGTGTTGACCCACGTGGCGAATTAAGCCCTTTTTCATCTTTCGTATGCTGCTGAACGTGGCCTTGGCTTTTCTTATTTGACCTTTAAGATTCCATGCTTCCTTATGCGATATTGAAGATTTTGTCTGCTCATATTTAATGTTTGAGCTGCTTTCGTAATGTTATAGCCATGGTGGAGTAAAACTTTCTTTAAATAATATATCTCAGCCTCGGTCATGTAATCCTCTAGAGGTTTAATCGGGCGGCCTTTTTGTATCAAAAGCTCGTCAAGGCCGCTATCCTGACCTCCGGCAGTTTTTATAAGTGGTTTATTTCTGAATTGAATGGGCAAATCCTGAAAAGTTATCTCGTCTTCATGTTCCAGCAAGTTCATCGCACCTTCAATAATATGCTCCAACTCGCGAACATTGCCCGGCCAATCATATTGTTCAAAGGTCTCTAAAACTTCCTGATCAATCTTTTTGACCTTCATGCCAAAAAGATGATTGTATTTATCTATAAAAAAGTTAACCAGTTCCTGAATGTCACTTTTTCTATCCCGTAGAGGGGGAATGAAAAGTGATACAACACTTAATCTATAATAGAGATCTTTTCTTAAAATCCCTTTTCCAATTGCCTCTATAGGGTCTTCATTAATAGTTGCAATAATTCTAACATCCACTTCTCTGTCCTTCGTATCCCCAATACGACGGACCATTTTTTCTTGAAGGACACGTAGCAGCTTAGCCTGAAGGTTTGGATTTAATGAATTAATCTCATCAAGGAGAATGGTTCCGCCTTCCGCCTGTTCAAATAAGCCAGGGCGTTCAATCGCACCGGTAAACGCCCCTTTTTTAGTGCCAAAAAGCAAGCTTTCAATTAGTGTGTCAGGAAGGGCTGCGCAGTTTTGAGAGATAAATGGTTTTAAAGAACGGCTGCTTCCATTATGAATACTCTGAGCAAACAATTCTTTCCCTGTTCCGGTTTCACCAATGATCAGTACGGAGGAATTGGTGCGTGTTGCCCGTTTGCTGGCATCGATTACTTCCTGAATCTTATAGCTGGCCCCTATTATGCTTTCAAAGGTGAATTTTGGTGATCCTTTTTTTAGCAGGTTTTCACGGACCAGTTTTTCATATTTTGTTATATCTCTCGCAATTTCTATAGCACCCATTCTTACCTCGTCTTCAATTATAGGAAAAGTATCATTAACAGTGGTAATTTCCTGTCCTTTAATATTAAAATAAGTTTGTTTAGCGTTTCGTATCGTAATTCCTTTACGGAGGGCCTCAAGAAGGGTACTGTCTTCGTTCTGGTTAAATGAGAAGACATCCAAAAGGTTCTTATCTAGGACATCCTCTATTTCCATTCCTTCAATTTCCCTCATTTTTCTATTATAAATAATGGTCTTACCCTCTGAATTGATGACATGTACACCAATGTCGATTTCATTAATAATTTTCTCTAAAAAGACGTTCCTCTTGAGCTGTTCTGTATAATTATCTGGTTTCAATTTTCTCTACCCCTATGTGCTGTCATAAAAGAATTTTAATATTGTTAATCGCATAGTGCAATGAAATTTTGCATCAAAAAGAACAAATATGTGAATTGGAGCAAAATATTTTTGCGTCTTAAATGGAGAAGCTTGTTATAAAGGGTTTTTCCTTTTGGCATGAAAATTGCAATATAAAGTTTTGGTGAAAGGAAAAGAAGGGATAGAAGATCCCTTCACTGTTAATATAAAAATTCACCTTTACCCTATAGCTAATTATTGCGGAGATTTTCTATAGCAAGACGCTTCGCTAAAATAAATAGAAAACAAACACGAACGGAGGAAATGGAATATGTTACAGGAAGCTGCAACTAAATCATTGATTGAACAAACACAGAAGTATGGGGCAAATAACTATCACCCGCTGCCAATTGTAATTTCAAGAGCTGAAGGGGTATGGGTGGAGGATCCAGAAGGAAATAAGTACATGGACATGCTGAGTGCTTATTCTGCTGTCAATCAGGGGCACCGTCATCCGAAAATCATACAGGCATTAAAAGATCAGGCAGATCGGGTTACGCTTACATCCCGTGCCTTTCATAACGATCAACTTGGCCCATGGTATGAAAAGGTAAGCAAATTGACCAATAAAGAAATGGTACTTCCGATGAACACAGGTGCTGAAGCAGTTGAAACTGCAGTAAAAGCTGCAAGACGATGGTCATATGATGTGAAAGGTTTAGCAGAAGGCAAGGCGGAAATTATAGCTTGTACAGGTAATTTCCACGGGCGAACTATGACCGCTGTTTCTCTTTCATCAGATCCGGAATATAAGCGCGGCTTTGGGCCAATGCTCCCAGGTATTAAGCTTATTCCATATGGTGACCTTGAAGCTCTAAAAGAGGCAATTACTCCTAATACAGCTGCTTTCCTAATCGAGCCAATCCAAGGTGAAGCCGGTATTGTCATTCCTCCGGAAGGGTTTATGAAACAGGCTTATGAGCTATGTAAGCAAAATAATGTTCTTTTTATTGCGGATGAAATTCAAGCAGGTTTAGCACGAACAGGAAAAATGTTTGCCTGTGAGTGGGAAGGTATCGAACCTGATATGTACATTCTAGGAAAAGCTTTGGGCGGCGGGGTATTCCCTATTTCGTGCATCGTAGCCGACAAAGAAATTCTGGGAGTATTTAATCCAGGATCCCATGGTTCAACTTTTGGCGGCAATCCAATGGCATGTGCGGTATCCATTGCAGCTTTGGATGTTTTAATTGATGAAAAGCTTTCAGAAAGATCATTGGAACTTGGAAAATATTTTACAGATAAATTAAAAGAATTAAAAAATCCGATGATCAAAGAGGTTCGCGGCCGAGGCCTGTTTATTGGGGTTGAATTAAAGGAAACTGCCCGTAAATATTGTGAGGAATTAAAGGAATATGGACTGCTGTGCAAGGAAACCCATGATACTGTAATCCGGTTTGCACCGCCTCTTGTTATTACAAAAGAAGAATTAGATTGGGCGCTTGAACGCATTTCCAAAGTGCTTGGATAATAGAATAAGGAACGCAAGGAAGGACTAGAACCTTCAAAACAAACTAAGGGGTGCAGGAGCAGTGACTGTAACGGTTTCTAACCAAAAAGCAGATCGGGTAGATGAGTCATTAAATCTATTAACATCAACCCAGGTCGTTATTAAAGAGGCCTTGGAAAAGCTTGGATACACTGAGGAAATGTATGAACTATTAAAGGAACCATTAAGAATGCTGAATGTCCGGATACCAATCCGCTTGGATGATGACTCCGTAAGAATCTTCACCGGTTATCGTGCACAGCATAATGATGCAGTGGGCCCAACGAAAGGTGGAGTCCGTTTTCACCCCGAGGTAGATGAGGATGAAGTAAAGGCACTTTCCATGTGGATGAGCCTGAAATGTGGAATCGTGGATTTGCCATATGGCGGAGGAAAAGGTGGTATCATTTGTGATCCAAGAACCATGTCCATGGGAGAGCTTGAAAGACTTAGCCGGGGATATGTAAGGGCAATAAGTCAGATTGTTGGACCGACAAAGGACATTCCTGCACCTGACGTATATACGAATTCGCAAATTATGGCATGGATGATGGATGAATACAGCCGGCTTAGGGAGTACGATTCACCAGGCTTTATTACAGGGAAGCCTATTGTCCTTGGCGGATCACAGGGACGTGAAAAGGCTACGGCCCAGGGTGTTGTATTCTGTATTGAAGAAGCCGCGAAGAAGAAGGGCATTTCCGTCAAGGGGGCCCGTGTTGTAGTTCAGGGATTTGGCAATGCGGGAAGCTTCCTGGCAAAGTTTATGCATGATGCAGGGGCAAAGGTAATTGGTATTTCTGATGCTTATGGTGCACTTTATAATCCTGATGGACTTGATATTGACTACTTGCTCGATCGCCGTGACAGCTTTGGAACAGTTACTACCCTTTTTGATAATACAATTACCAATCAGGAACTGCTTGAACTCGACTGTGATATCCTGGTTCCTGCTGCTATTTCAAGCCAAATTACCGTTAAAAATGCCCATAATATTAAAGCTTCCATTATTGTAGAGGCCGCAAATGGTCCAACCACTCTGGAAGCTACAAAAATACTTTCAGAACGGGGAGTTCTTCTAGTCCCAGATGTTCTGGCCAGCTCAGGCGGTGTGACGGTTTCTTATTTTGAGTGGGTTCAAAATAATCAGGGTTACTACTGGACTGAAGAAGAAGTCAATGAAAAACTCCGTACAAAGATTGTACAGTCCTTCAATAATGTTTATGATACAGCACAGACCCGACGAGTTAATATGCGTCTTGCAGCTTATATGGTAGGAGTAAGGAAAATGTCGGAAGCCTCCCGTTTTAGAGGCTGGATTTAAAGGAGCTGTCTAGCTTCATTGCCCAGCGAGTTTTCATCTTTGATAAACTTCCTGAGTATCTTGCATCTCTTATGACCGTTAGGTGATACTTGATGAAGCTAGTATCCCTCTCAATTCTCACTAAGATGAGTCAACATCGAATCGCTTTGCTTAGTGATGAGTATTTCTTAGTGCTCCTGCGCCATAGCTTATTTGTGCAAGCTTCTCTCAGTGCAACAGCAAAGCTGCAAGATGTAGATTTAAAGCAGAAGAAATACAATGTACGAGGCTAGACGGGAGCTGCCGCTTTTCTTTCAACGCAAAAAATCCTTGCACTAGCTGCAAGGATTTTTTACATATATTTTTTTATCTTGTGGTACCAGCTTCAGGCTCTCTTTCAAGTTCCTGATTTGGCTTAAATAAAAGGCCAAGGTTGATTAGTCCTGCAATACCTACTAAACCGTAGACAATGCGGGAAAGAGCCGAGTCCTGGCCGCCAAAGATAGCTGCAACAAGATCAAATTGAAAAAATCCAATTAATCCCCAATTGATTGCACCAATGATGGTAAGTACCAGTGCAATTCGCTGAATAGCACTCATATATATTTCCTCCTTAATAGATGGATTCAATAATAGAATGATAAATAAATCTAAAAAATATTCATTTCTAATAAATTTTTTTAATTCCAGGATTTAAGTACTTGTTCTTTGCAAATGCTTCTTAAATGGATAATAATTAAAACTGACTAAAACAAGGAGGTTGATCGCATGCAAAGCTTTACTTTCTGGAATCCAACGAAATTAATTTTCGGAAAAGATCAACTGGATCAATTAAAAACGGAAGTTCCTAAATACGGCAAAAAGGTATTGCTTGTATATGGAGGAGGAAGCATTAAACGTTCAGGCCTTTACGACAAGGTTATCGCTCAGCTGAATGAAATAGATGTGCAGATTTTCGAATTGGCTGGAGTAGAACCTAACCCGCGTATTGCAACTGCACGTAAGGGTGTAGAAATTTGTAAGAATGAAGGTATTGATTTCATTCTTGCAGTTGGCGGAGGCAGCGTTATTGACTGCACCAAGCTGATTGCCGCAGGAGCTTTGTATGATGGAGATGCCTGGGATTTGGTTATTAGAAAAGCAATGGCATCCGAAGCTCTTCCTTTTGGAACTGTACTGACATTGGCAGCAACGGGTTCTGAAATGAACAGCGGTTCTGTTATCACCAACTGGGAGACTAACGAAAAGTATGGTTGGGGCAGCGCTGCTACTTTCCCTAAGTTTTCAATTCTAGACCCGGTTAACACTTTCACTGTTCCGAAGGACCACACTATTTATGGTATGGTCGACATGATGACACATGTGTTTGAACAGTACTTCCACCAGGTGGAAAACACTGCTCTTCAGGATCGTATGTGTGAAGGTGTTTTAACAACTGTTATTGAAACGGCACCAAAGCTGATCAATGATCTTGAAAATTACGCATACCGTGAAACTATTTTATACAATGGTACAATTGCTCTTAACGGAATGCTGCAAATGGGTTATCGCGGAGACTGGGCATCTCATAATATCGAGCATGCAGTTTCGGCAGTTTATGATATCCCTCATGCAGGAGGATTGGCTATTCTTTTCCCGAACTGGGCAAAGCATAACCTGAAAGAAAATCCTGCCCGCTTTAAGCAGCTGGCTGTCAGAGTATTTGGGGTAGATCCTACAGGTAAAACAGACGAAGAGGCTGGACTAGAAGGAATTGAGAAGCTTCGTGAATTCTGGTCAAGCCTTGGAGCACCTACTCGCCTGGCTGATTACAATATAGATGACAGCAAGCTTGATGTGATAGCAGATAAAGCAATGGTAAATGGTGAGTTCGGTAATTTTAAAAAGCTGAACCGCGAGGACACTCTTGCTATTTTACGCGCTTCACTATAATAAATGAGCAATGCCCGGACACCATAGTCCGGGTCTTTTAACTTTTTTACTATGTAAATGTTAAAAAAATATCGAAATTGGACACGCTTTCATAGGTGGCGGCTTCTTGATAATCATGCCCGCTTTGGTTAAAGTGGTATTGAAAAATAAATTTATGGAGGATCATACATGACACATGTTCGTTTTGATTACTCAAAAGCACTCTCCTTTTTTGGAGAACATGAACTTACTTATTTACGTGACGCTGTTAAAGTGGCACACCACTCACTTCATGAAAAAACAGGAGCAGGAAATGACTTTTTAGGCTGGATTGACCTGCCTGTCGATTATGATAAAGAAGAATTTTCACGTATTCAAAAGGCTGCTGAGAAAATTAAATCAGATTCTGATGTTTTAATTGTAATTGGAATCGGAGGATCCTATCTTGGCGCCAGAGCAGCGATTGAAATGCTTAGTCACAGCTTTTACAATGTCCTTCCAAAAGAAAAACGCAGCACACCTCAAGTCATTTTTGCAGGAAACAACATCAGTTCATCTTATATGAGAGATTTAATGGACGTTCTTGATGGCAAGGATTTCTCCATTAATGTCATCTCAAAATCAGGAACAACAACTGAGCCTGCCATTGCTTTCCGTCTTTTCCGCAAGCAGCTTGAAGAAAAATACGGTGTGGAGGAAGCTCGCAAACGCATTTATGCCACCACGGATAAAGCGAGAGGCGCTTTAAAAACACTAGCTGATGAAGAAGGCTACGAAACATTCGTTATTCCGGATGATATCGGCGGCCGATATTCTGTATTAACAGCAGTTGGTCTGCTTCCTATTGCAGTAAGCGGAGCCGATATTGAAAAGATGATGAACGGTGCTTCCCAAGCAAGAGAGGACTTCAGCTATTCCGAATTGGAAGAGAATCAGGCTTACCAGTATGCTGCCGTAAGAAATGTGCTTTATAACAAAGGCAAAACGATTGAAATGCTCATTAACTATGAGCCAGGTTTACAATACTTTTCTGAATGGTGGAAGCAGCTGTTCGGCGAAAGTGAAGGAAAAGACCAAAAAGGAATTTATCCTTCTTCTGCAAACTTCTCAACTGATCTGCACTCTCTTGGCCAGTATGTACAAGAAGGCCGACGTGACCTTTTCGAAACAATCGTTAAGGTTGAAAACCCACGCCATGAGCTGAAAATTGAGAAGGAAGAAAACGATTTGGACGGCTTGAATTACCTTTCCGGAGAAACCATTGATTTTGTTAACAATAAAGCCTTCCAAGGTACTCTGTTAGCTCATACAGACGGAGGGGTGCCGAATCTGATTGTTACAATCCCTAAGATGGACGAGTATACCTTTGGATATCTAGTTTATTTCTTCGAAAAGGCATGTGCCATGAGTGGATACCTTCTTGGTGTAAATCCATTTGACCAGCCTGGCGTAGAAGCTTATAAGGTGAACATGTTTGCTCTATTAGGGAAACCAGGATTTGAAGAAAAGAAAGCTGAACTGGAAAAAAGACTTAAATAATAGTAGGAGTGCCGGCCATGTGGCCGGCACTCTTTACTTTGTGCCCATACTGGTTCCATATTTTTTATTTCCTCCCTGATGGTTTCTGCTATCTGATAATAAAATTCTCGTTTTCCCAAACTCAAAAACTATAATCCCTATGTGCTAAGATGAAAACTTTCTAAAAAGAAAAATTTTTTATAATTGGTTTTAATAGGATGAGGAAAAAATAAAATAGTCGGAAAATTTAAAATAATAGGTTGTTATAGGTTGAAATGTGTTTTATAATTATTTAGAATTATTTAATTATTTTGAAATTAAAGGGGTGGTGGAATGGACTCTACAAAACTTGTGGATGTTACCAGGGGTAATTTAATTGAAAGTTCGCATAAGGGGCATATTGCAGTTGTAGATTGTAAAGGAAAAATACTTTATTATGCAGGAAATCCTAAAGCTAAAGTTTTTGCTCGTTCATCGATGAAACCAATTCAGGCAATACCAGTTGTAGAAACGGGGGCTGCTGATCACTATCATTTTAGTGATGCCGATCTTTCCTTATGCTGTGCATCACATAACGGGGAAAAAATGCATACAGATCGAGTCTTATCCATACTTACAAGAGCAAATATGGACGATACATGCTTAAAATGCGGCACCCATATACCACGCTGGCAAGATACATACAAGGAACTAATAATTGATGGGAAAGATGTTACCCCTTTATTTAACAACTGTTCAGGTAAGCACACGGGAATGCTTGCCACAGCAAAACATATGAATGAAACAATTGAAAATTATTATGATTTAAAGCATCCTGTCCAGCAGCGGATTCTTTCAGCAGTTAGCGAGATGACCGAATACCCGAAAGAAGGTATTGAAATAGGAATTGATGGATGTGGAGTACCAGTTCACGGTGTGCCCCTTGAAAGGCTTGCTTATGGTTATGCAAGAATGGCCAAGCCCGATGAATTGCCGGAACAACGTCGTAATACTATAAAACGAATTACAACAGCTATGGTGAACGCACCCGAAATGGTTGGCGGAACAGACCGGTTTTGTACTGATTTTATGGTAGTTGGCAGGGGACGATTTTTTGGAAAGGCAGGAGCCGAAGGTGTTTATTGTATAGGTGATCTTATAACCGGAATTGGAATTGCAATCAAAGTGGAAGATGGGAATCCCCGGGCTGTTTACCCTGCAGCAGTGGAAGTATTGAAGCAGCTTAATTTGTTAACAGAACAACAACTTGAAGAGCTTAATGACTATTATCACCCAAAATTGCGTAATGCCCGTAATGAAGTGATTGGTGAACTAGTCCCTAACCTCAAGCTTGAAGTTTCAGAAACAATGCAAGTCTAGAATTTAAAAAAATAAAGGGGGAAGCAAGATGAAAAATCGTTATTTACAAGTAATAATCTCGGTTTTTGTAATGTGTAGCTTATTTTTGATCGGATGCAGCAATAATAAGACAAGCAATGAGGCAAAAGAAGGCAAAAAGAATATTAAGCCAGCCCAATCTCAACAGTTAGCAAAAAAACAGGGGAAAGGTGTAACAATTGCAGTTGCAGATAATTTTATTAGTATGGATCCCCATGATACTAATGATACATTGTCTTATTCTGCTCAAAAAACAATGCTGGAAGGCCTTTTAGGATTTGATAAAAATATGAAGGTCGTCCCTGTCCTTGCTGAAAGTTATTCGGCAAACGATGCAGCGACAGAATTCACTTTTAAACTCCGCAAGGGTGTCCTTTTTCATGACGGTACTCCTTTTAATGCCCAAGCAGTGAAGGTGAATATTGACCGTTTGGCAAATCCTTCGAATAACTTAAAACGCCATAGTTTATTTTCTCTGGTAAAAGAAACTCAAGTTGTGGATGAAAATACAGTAAAAGTAGTCTTAAGTGAACCTTTTGGCGCCATGATTAACACATTCGCACACCCAGCAGCGATGATGATCAGCCCAAAAGCGTTAGAGACCTACGGGAAGGAAGTATCACAACACCCAGTAGGAACGGGGCCATTTAAGTTTGCTGAATGGGACCATAGTGATCACTTGAAAGTTGTAAAAAATGATCAATACTGGAAAAAAGGATATCCAAAGGTAGACTCGATAACATTTAAGCCGAAGCCAGAAAATGGGGCACGGGTGGCTATGTTGCAAACAGGTGAAGCAGACTTTATTTATCCAGTTCCAACAGAGCAGGCGGAAAGCATAAACGGTAAGGATGGTATCGTTGTTGAAAACGCACAATCAATTATTGTTCGCTATTTATCAATGAATACAATGAAGAAACCATATAGCGATCCACGAGTTCGTCAAGCAATTAACTATGCCATAAATAAGGAGGCGTTTGGAAAAGTTGTGATGAATGGATTTGCAACCCCGCTAGATTCTGTTATTGCACCAAACGTTCAATATTATTCGAAACAAAATCCGTACCAATTTAATATTGAAAAAGCTAAAGGATTGTTGAAGGAAGCAGGACTTGAAAAAGGGTTTACAGCAAAATTATGGGGTAACAACAATACAGGTTCGATTAAGGGAATGGAATTTATTCAACAACAGCTTACTCAAATCGGTATAAAGGTTGAAATAGTTCCTATGGAATCGGGAACGATGTCTGATAAAATTTGGTCCGTTCAAGATCCTAAATCCTCAGAGATTGAATTGTATTATGGTGGATGGTCACCTTCAACTGGCGATGCAGATTGGGGTATCCGACCACTTTTGGGAGGCAGTCAGGCATTCCCTCCAAAATCCTATAACACAGCTTACTATAATAACGATGAAGTTAATCAGGAAATAAAAGAGGCGTTGGCTACAGCTGACCCTGAAAAGCGAAAAGCAGCATATGAAAAAGTTCAAGAAACCATATGGAAAGATGCTCCATGGGGATTCCTTTCTATCGACGACACTATGGGAGGAAAGAAAAATTATTTGGAAGGAATTTATTTGCTGCCCGATGGTGCGTTAAGTGTAGAAAATATTGAAATCAAACAATAAGAAAGGTTGAGCGCTATAGTTATATATAGCGCTCATCTATTATCTGTAAGGGAGAGGTCCAATTGTTAAGTTACTTTTTTAAAAGATTAATTGGAATCATACCTATTCTATTCTTTGTTTCCATTTTTATTTTCTTGTTTGTCCATATGATCCCAGGGAATCCAGCCAGATTAGTTGCGGGTCCTGATGCCAGCTTGGCAGATGTTAAAGCTATAGAAAGAGAGCTTGGTTTAAATAAACCTTTGTATTCACAATATGTTAATTTCATAACAAAAATTGTCCAGGGGGACTTGGGCACATCTTTAAAAACCAAAAGACCCGTTTATAATGAAATTGCCCAGCGCTTCATGCCGACTTTCTGGCTAACAGTTTGGAGCATGGCTTGGGCTATTGTATTTGGTCTGCTTGTCGGCGTAATTTCTGCAACCAAAAGAAACAAGTGGCAGGATTATCTTGGGATGTTTGGGGCGGTATCAGGGATTTCCCTGCCATCCTTCTGGCTAGGTCTTATGTTAATCCAAGTATTTTCTGTAAAATTAGGCTGGTTTCCCACTGGTGGATTGGAATCCTGGAAGAGTTATATATTACCTTCCATTACCCTAGGAGCTGGTGTTGCAGCAGTCATTGCGAGGTTCTCACGTTCTTCCTTAATGGATGTTCTGAAAGAAGACTATATCAGAACTGGACGGGCAAAAGGTTTAAAGGAAAATAATATAGTTTGGGGACATGCCTTAAAAAATTCTATGATTCCTGTCATTACGATGACTGGGTTACAGTTTGGATTTTTGCTGGGAGGTTCCATTGTTATAGAAACAGTATTTAGCTGGCCTGGATTAGGAAGGCTGCTAATTGATTCAGTTTCATTTCGAGATTATCCGGTTATTCAGGCAGAGATGCTATTGTTCGGTTTAGAATTCATCTTAATCAATTTAATTGTAGACTTGTTATACGGTTTTTTAAATCCACAAATTCGATATGAATAAAATGAGGAAGAAAAGGGAGGAATGAACTATGGCGGAAGTCAAAGTGGAAGAAGTAATTCGGCAACCACTTCCTCAAACAGTAAATTTGCAAAAGAATACACCATTCTCCGAGTTTTGGCGGAAATTTAAAAAACAAAAAATGGCGTTAACAGCGGGTGTGTTTGTGGGTGTCCTCATTATTTTGGGTATTATTGGGCCATATATTGCTCCATATGGTGCGGCTGAATTTGATTACGAACATATTCTTGAAGGCCCCTCGGCTGCACACTGGGCGGGAACTGATGCATACGGACGTGATATTTTCAGCCGAGTTATTATTGGAACACGAATATCACTGGTTATTGGTTTATTATCTGTTTTCCTGGGAGCAGTCGGCGGAACTATCCTTGGCCTAATAAGCGGCTATTATGGGAAATGGATTGACAATCTTATAATGCGATTCTGTGATGTATTGTTTGCATTTCCTGGGATATTGTTGGCGATAGGGATTATTGCAATTCTAGGTCCTGGATTGGGAAACGTAGTTATCGCGATATCTATTTTCAGCGTTCCTATCTTTGCGCGTATTGTAAGAAGCAGTACTTTAGCTGTAAAGTCAACGGTTTATGTTGAAGCAACAAGATCGATAGGTGCTAAGCCCAGAAGAATAATTTGGAAGCATATATTCCCTGGGACCGTCTCCAGTATTATCGTCTATTTTACAATGAGGCTTGGTACAGCAATTTTAACAGCTGCCTCTTTAAGTTTTATTGGTCTAGGTGCCCAGCCGCCATCACCTGAATGGGGAGCAATGCTTAGCGGCGGAAGGGATTACTTAAACAATGCTCCGCATGTAACATTTTTTCCTGGGCTAGCCATATTCATGACTGTATTGGCGTTTAACCTTTTAGGTGACGGGCTTCGGGATGCCCTTGATCCCAAAATACAAGATTAACCATCCGAAAGGAGTACGGGGATGACCAATAAATTACTCGAAATAAAGAATCTTCAGACGCACTTTACAAGTGACCGGGGTATAGTAAAGGCTGTTGATGGTGTAAACATAACGGTCAATAAAGGAGAAACAGTTGGAGTTGTTGGCGAATCGGGTTGTGGAAAAAGTGTCACTTCCCTATCAATTATGCGCTTGTTAAAGGATACACCAGGAAAGATTGCAGGTGGAAGTATTCAATACGAGGGAAAAAACCTTCTGACTATATCTGAAAAAGAAATGCGAATGATAAGAGGAAATGAAATTGCAATGATATTTCAGGAACCAATGACCTCTTTAAATCCAGTGTATAAAATTGGAAGACAGATAGAAGAAGCTGTCCAGCTTCATTTAAAATATAACAATAAACAAGCGAAAGAACATGCAATAAAGATGTTAAGGTTAGTTGGAATCCCTAGAGCAGAGGAAATTGTTGATGAGTTTCCATATCAGCTTTCAGGAGGAATGAGGCAGCGTGTCATGATTGCAATGGCAATGGCATGCAATCCTAAACTATTAATAGCAGATGAGCCAACAACTGCTCTTGATGTGACAATTCAAGCACAAATTTTGGATTTAATGAGAAATTTAAGAGAAGAAAGTGAAACCGCTATTTTGTTGATTACCCATGATTTGGGTGTTGTTGCTGAAATGTGTGATCGGGTTGTTATCATGTATGCCGGAAAAGTAGTTGAAGAAGCAGATGTTTTTACCATTTTTGAAGACCCTAAACATCCATATACTAAAGGATTACTTGATTCTGTTCCCAAACTAGGTGAAAAAATAGGAAGATTAGATTCAATTCCCGGGAATGTTCCAACTCCAGGAAACATGCCGCAAGGCTGCAAATTTGCTCCGCGTTGCAGTATGGTAATGAATATATGCAGGAATCAGGATCCGGAATTAATCCAAATAGATAAAGAGCATACATGCAGATGTTGGCTATATGAGAAAAGCGGAGTATTGGAGGTATAATCGATGGAAGCACCTTTAGTCGAAGTAAGAAATTTAAAAAAGTACTTCTCCAAAAACAAAGGATTTCTTGGAGGGAATAAGACATTTGTAAAGGCCGTTGATGATATCTCCTTTTCGATAAAAAAGGGGGAAACACTGGGACTTGTAGGGGAAAGTGGTTGTGGAAAGTCTACCACTGGAAGAATGATCATGAGATTGCTTGACCCAACAGAAGGACAAATTTTATTTGAGGGTGAAGACATTAGCAGTTTAAGAGAGAATAAAATCCGCGTACTGCGAAAAGAATTTCAAATGGTATTTCAGGATCCATATGCTTCTTTAAACCCAAGACTGAAGGTGGGAGATATTATTGCGGAGCCATTAATCGTCCACGGTTACCCAAAAGAGAAAAGACTGGAACGTGTACAGCACTTATTGGAAGTGGTAGGTTTAAATGGCTATCATGCAGACAGGTACCCCCATGAATTTAGCGGAGGGCAACGGCAACGAATAGGGATTGCCCGTGCTCTGGCTGTAAATCCAAAATTAATTGTAGCAGATGAACCTGTTTCTGCACTTGATGTGTCTATCCAATCTCAAATTTTAAACCTTTTAAAGGATCTACAGGAAGAATTTCAGTTGACTTATTTATTTATCGCTCATGATTTAAGTGTTGTGGAACATATTAGTGACCGGGTAGGTGTTATGTACCTGGGGAGAATTGTAGAATTAGCTGATAAAGAAACTTTATATAATGACCCTCTTCATCCCTATACAAAAGCGTTGCTGTCAGCAGTTCCAATTCCGAATCCGCGGTTAAAAAGAGAACGGATTATTTTAAAAGGAGATATTCCAAGTCCTTCAAATCCTCCTAGTGGCTGTACTTTCCACACCAGATGTCCGTATGCAAATGATAAGTGTAAAAAAGTTGCTCCTAAACTCAAAGAAATTTCTAACGGGCATTTTGTATCGTGTCATTTATACTAGTGTATTAGATATACTTAAGTTAACTCGGGGGTTGTTCGAAAAATGCTGGAAAGGATAGTTCATATTATTGCTATACAAGAGAAGTACTTAGATGAAATTACAAAACAAATGAAAGACGTTCTTGGTAATCATGTTGCTATTAGGCCTACAACATTAAAAGAATTGCGAACCAATATGGTAAAAGCTGATGATATAGTTGTTTTATCGCATAAGATGATTAGAGGCCTTGTAAACCAATTTATCCCTGCCGAATGCTCTTGTATTATTGCTAAAAGAGATGTTAATTATGCTAATTCTAGAGATTTACTCAATCTTCCGCAAGGCCAAAAAATATTGGTTATTAATGATACAAAATCCAATATTGAAGAAACTGTTGCTTCTCTACGGGAAACAGTTTTCGAGCATGAATATTATTCCTATAACCCCGATGAGTCAATACCAAATGCAATAGATTATATACTAACACCAGGGGAATTAGATTTGTTACCTGGAGGTTTACCACAAGTGATTGATATCGGGTCTAGACTTCTGGATATCGAGACTTTTTATGAAATAGTAAATGCAATTAGTATGCCTTATAACCCATCTCAAATTGTCAAAAGGTATATTAAATCTTTGGTTTCCCTTTCAGTAGATAAAAATGTAGATACCAAAACTCTAAGCGTTAGAC
This sequence comes from Neobacillus sp. FW104-15D2, assembly GCF_058790155.1. Taxonomy (NCBI): domain Bacteria; kingdom Bacillati; phylum Bacillota; class Bacilli; order Caryophanales; family Bacillaceae; genus Neobacillus; species Neobacillus sp. FW104-15D2. Next base: position 90,324 of record NZ_JBYTCJ010000003.1, on the reverse strand, counting down.
ATACAAAAGATATCCGAAATATTGCTCTTTATACATTTCGAGATGTAATAGCAGTAAGTGAGTCTATGAAAAAAACTGTTCATCTTGCAATGGAGTTTGCTAGAACGCCTCTTTCAGTTCACATTAGTGGTGAACGAGGAACTGGAAAAGGCATGCTAGCTCAGTCCATTCATCAACATTCCATACATTCTAACTATCCTTTTATATCCGTGAATTGCACTTCAAAATCTGCATACATGCTGGAAAAGGAGTTGTTTGGGTCAGAAGATGGTAACACGATTACGGTTGGTGCTTTTGAAATCGCTAATAATGGAACCGTATACTTAGAGAATGTAGACGAGTTGTACATTCCAATTCAACTACGAATATTACGGGCAATAATAGAAAAAGAATTTCAGCGAGTTGGCGGATCCAAAACCATTCCATTGCAGGTAAGATTGATTTCCTGCAGTAAAGAAGAATTAAAAAATGTTAAAGATAACCGAAAGATTAATGATTCATTTTATGAGGCTTTAACTTCTCTGTCTCTAAGGGTCCCATCCTTGATGGAGAGAAGGGAAGATATTGTTCCTTTAATTGAGGATATTAAACGAAAGCTGAATAAAGAAGATATCAGATTCACCACAGGGGCAATTGATCAGTTACTTATGTATAATTGGCCAGGGAATGTAACAGAACTTTATAATACAATTACCTACCTTTCCTTCTTGGGTGAGCAAACAATAGAGATAGAAGTATTGCCCTTAAGTATACGAAAAGAAGAGAATAAATTTCAGTATTTGCGACAGCCGGAGATTAATTTAAGAGAAGTTATAATGAAAATTGAAGAACATGGCTTTTTAGAAGATAGTATTGAAGTTCTTAAAGTTTATGAGAATGGCAAACGTGAACGGACCTCATATGGAAGGTTAAGTCTTAAAAAGTTATTAGAAAAAAAGGGAATTTTTCTCACTGAACAGCAATTACGAATGAGAATGGAAGTACTTCAAGAGCTAGGTTTATTAATTATTAGACAAGGAAGAGCTGGTTCAACAATTTCGCGATATGGTGAAGAATTCCTTCAATTAATTGGTAACACTAGTTCCTAGATTCCTACAAGTTAAAAGCTACTAGCAAATTGGAAGACTTTCCATTGTCTATACAGCATTTAAAGGCCTTATCCAGATAATAAATTGGATAAGGCTTTTTACTTTAACTACCGCTATTTTGTAGATGCTCTAGCTTGCATACCCTGTTCATTGACTCAATAACACTCTTTAGTAAAGTATTTTTTCTTCTAGTACTTGATTTCTTATCCCCTCACAGTTTTTTTACATCAATTTCCCACTTTTAGTGAAAGATAATATAAAAAACAAAGTGGGGGGTTAGAACATGCATGAATTGCAATCAAAAATTGAAGGCATGCAGTTTGATTTATATAAACTTGAACAAAAGCTAAAGCCAATTGGTTACACAATAGGCGGCAACTGGGATTATGATCATGGTGCCTTTGATTATAAAATCAATGACGAAGGAAGTTACCAATTTGTAAGGGTCCCGTTTACATCTGTTGACGGCCAGCTTGATTCGAGGAATTGTACAGTTGAACTCGGCAGGCCGTTTATTTTATCTCACGTATATCAGGGCGAGCTTGATGATCATGCTGATACGGGTACCTTTTCGGGCACACTTAACCAGTTTTCCGAGCCAATTGAAAAAGACAGTGATATTCCAGGACAAGCAGTAGATGCCGGGAAACGTATAGTTGAGAGGCTGGAAACGGTTCTCCTCACTTAATAGCTAAGAGCAGATCGCTTTCTTTAATGACCAGATCGGGAGGAGGATTGAGAAGAATAGTTTTCTCTCTCTTAATCCCGATCAAAATTTTTTTATCAATGGAAATGGCGTTGGCTGTTTCAATAAAACTCTTATTGAGGTGCTCGGATTCCGGAGTTATTTCCAGTAGCCTATTTTCCTGAAGCTGCTCGAATACTTCGGGGATAAGACCTGCATTTGCTGAACGCAGGCTATTCAGCATATAAACGCTCGTTAATTTATTGGATTGTAAAACAAGGTCGGCACCTGCACGATTTGCATTGATAACCTGCTCAGATGTCAGGATTTCAACGATGCACGGAATTTTAGGACTGAGTCCCTTTATCGCCAAAAGAGTGAGGATACTGTACATATCTGCCTGTATTTCTTCATTCCCCTGATCGGCGGTAATTAGTACCCTGTCAGCCTCTGCGAGGTTTGCCTTTTTCAAAGTTTCATCCAAGTGGGGTTTCCCCTGAATGTAATGTACATATCTTGAGTGAATGGGAATGGTTTTAAGCGTTTCATCAATTAGGACAAGTGGCTGAGGATAATCCTGATTCGTGATCTTCTGAATTAATTCCCTTGATCTTTCATTCCAGCCAATTATGATAATATGCCCGCTTTCTTTGTAGGTAATTTTTCCCTCAGAAAAAGCATTTTGACGTGTAACCGCAGCAGCTGATAAAGTAACAAAATAGGAAGAAACAAATCCAGCGCCAATTAAAATAAGAATAATGGCTGCAGCCCTTCCAGCAATAGTATGGGGAACATAGTCGCCATAGCCGACAGTCGAGGCTGTGATGATCGCCCACCAGATGCCGTCCAAAATATTTGGAAAAGTCCGCGGCTCTAATAAATGAATTAAAATTCCAAAGATAACTACAAAGAGCAGTGTAATCAGCAGAATTCGGGCCAAAAGGGGAAGCCTTAAAAATTTTATATATATGTGATTTGGCATCTTCTTATTTCAACCTCCCGCGTATATTCACCTTCAGTATGGACGAAAAAAGAATCTTTCATAATAGATTGGAGTCAGACCCAAAAGAAAAGCAGCCGGACGGCTGCTTTTTCAATTGGTAAGAAAATATAAAGTTTTACCTTTTAAATTGTCTAGCTCCAGCGCCCAGCGAGTTTTCAGCCTTAAAAATGCTTCTTTGAATATCTTGCACAAAGTATGACCTTTAGGTGATACTTTGTGCAGCTAGTGTCCATCCCGCTTCTCCCTACGATAAGTCAACATCGAACTCAAGTGCTCCTGCGCCACAGCTTTTTCAAAGAAGCTTATGTGCAGCTCGTCGTAAAGCTTCATGTCGCCTTTTCAGAGGAGCCGTTACAGGAAGTTTACTCAGGTAGTTGCTTCGCTGAACGGGCGATTGCGCTTTTCTTATTTTCACTACCACAAATACTCTCCCTCTTTTGGCAGATCAGTAAAGGAGAAATATTTCAAGGCTCGCTGAGGGACAAATTTCAGTGTCCGGTTATTTATATATCCAGCCCCTCTTGTTGCATCCTGTTCCTGCCAGTAGCCGTCTAATTTGACCTCATTCCAGGCATGGTCTCCTCCGTACACTACCTTTGCCTCAATCCCGGCCGCGCGGTGAAGGGCTGCGTTTAGGTGGGAAATCCCCATACACATTGCTATTTTAGTATGAAGGGTCTCAACTGCAGTTTTAAATTTAAAATCATTGCTGTACTGGACTCGCTGGTATAAATCCGCATCATATTTGATATTGGTTGTAACCCAGTCAAATATAGCCATGGACTTTTCTGAATCTGTTCTTTTTGCGCTTGTTATTTTAGCGGCGATTTTTTTTATTTCGGGATCATCACTTTGGATGACTTTACTTGGAAGCAGATTGGGGTTTTTGTGTATTGTTTTAATCAAATGGTAGGAGATGACTGTAAAGAGATTGTGCTTTTCATTTCGCATTAAAGAAATGTCTTCGATTATTTGAGTCGTAAAATCCTGCTGTGAGGCTGGAATATTTGAAGGTTGAAAGCCTGCTAGAAGCAAAAGAGACAATAGTAATAAAATAAATTTTTTCCTCTTCATTTCCTTCCCCCGCTCAATATTTTCGGCAAAATTCAACATAAAAGTATATAAATAAAGTTTTTAAGTTAAATATAGGAGGAAAAGAGAAAAACTTCAAATATTTTGTCACAAAATAGACAAAAATAAAAAGGAAATCCGATAGGGATTTCCTTTGGGAATTAAATTTATGGCAGCAGGGTCAAATAACCTCCCGTTGTCTCTATATTTTAAATCAATTGATGTTAGTGAGGGCAGATAACCTCACATTGTCCCATCAGTATGAAATTAATCTTCCTCTGGAATTCGATAGCTTAGGAGGAAGTAGGCATATTTAGATTTATTATTTAATTGCTCTTCTGTTAAGGAAGGGATAGGTACTTCCTTCAAATCATTCTCCGCATTAAATGTCTTCATTATTTTTTCCTGTGAAAGAACCCATTCCTGTCCTGTCATCTCGCTGAACCGGAGCAAAAGATTTAGGGGGTGGCTTCCTTCGTTGTCGGGGGAGTTTTCAAGTTCCTTTTTTAGCAGCTTTAATCCGGGCTGAAGTATTTTCATAATTTCATTCATAACAGTTTCATGGTGTGTTTCTAACAGTTTTTCGTCAAGTTCAAGCATATGCTGCCCTGCCGATTTGGTAGTCTGATAGAATTTTTCAATTAAGTTTCCATGCTGCCGGGTATCAGCCAACTCTATTAGTTCCGCTTCCTCAAGCTTTTTTACATGATAATAAAGCCGTGAAGGCTTCTCATTTAATTCTTCAGCAAGCTGGCTGACTGTTACTGGTGTTTTTGCGATATCAAGAATACTTTTCTTTCTCGGGTCAAGAAGCATTTTGGCTATTTCAATGTCATCAATTTTTTTCATCATATTTCTCCCGCAGAATTAGAATTTATTGTCGGTGAAACAGGGCTTGCACTCCCTCCTAAGCTGCCGGCCAAAGTTTTGTATCCTTTTAATAAAGGCAGCAGGATAGCGGTAACAATAAGTAGGCACCCTGCCAAAGCAGTCCCATTCAGGACGCCGATTTCCCTTGCTATCCATCCTCCTGCCAAAATTCCTGCCATTTGGAAACTGCTTGCTACAAATCCGAGTAATGAAGAGCCCCTGCCTCTAAAAGCCGCTGGTGTTGACTGTAAAAATAGACTGCTTAATGGAACATTTATAAAAGCATTTAGAAGACCTGATATTATACACCAAACATACACCGGAGCAATTCCAAATTCAAGCCTTAGTGTATTGAGAGGGAGAATAAAGGCCATCCAAAAGCCAATTGCTGCTGTACCAGTTAATAGAACCGCAGCCGGCTTAAGCTTTTTTAAAGAGTAGGGTGCTGCTGCCGCGGCCCCTAAAATAACACCAACCGACATGGTGGCTTCAATAGTACCAAAATGAAAGGCAGAGACATGAAATACATTCGTCAGCACTGCAATTAAGTTTGTATTTAATACACCAATAACTAGAGTAATCGGCATAAGAAGGATCAGGAGAAAACGAAGAGCGGGCATTCTGGTTACCTCTTTTATTCCTGAACGGATTGCTTCGATGTATTTCTCTTTGGATGTGGAATCTTTACTTTTAACTGTTCCTAATGAGGCGATGGAAAAAATGAATAGAGCCGAAATGATAAAGGTGGCTGCATCTAAAAGGAAGATTAATTTGAAGTTTTTCGAAACCATGAGCAAAGCCCCTAGGGAAGGTCCAATAATATCCATTGCTGCACGGGTTGACTGGGAGAGGGAAATGGCTTCCTGTATGTTCGATTCACCTGCAAGGTCTGGTATGGAAGATGATCTGGCTGGGTCAAATAAGGCAGAACCAAGGCCCTGGAAGGCAATTAGAATAATTAAAGCTGTAACAGAGTGATGAAAAGGAATCATTAGTAAAACGATGATACAACGATAAAGATCAGCGGCAACCATAAGATGCCTTCGATTATATTTGTCTGCCAGCGGCCCCAGCACTATCCCAAAAATCGCATTGGGAAGAAGCTGGGCAAATAGGGCCAGGCCAATAGCTAGAGGATCCTTTGACAAAATAGCAATTAAATAGACTATAGCGGTCCTTGTTATCCCATCCCCAAGCTGAGAAACTATCTGCCCAAGCCAAAATCGCAAATACCTGGCATTTTTTAAAATAATAAACATCTAATCACCCTTTATAAATTAATTTATCGTTAAAAATAATTTTAATGATAAAAATAATTTTAATGGAAAAAACACATTTTGTAAATATATGTAAAGTATCTATTTTTGTCGAAGAATATTTTTCTTTAGAAACAAATGGAATAATTTCCAAACAGTAGCGAAACATAAATACCGTGATAAAAAAATAGTTGAGGTGTTATGGGTGTGAATATGAACAATGTGAAAGAGCAACGACTCCTAATCCTTGCCATCTTCATTATCGCCTGCTATCTTTCGCCATTATTTCTGCTGCAGGAAAACGCCCATATAAGAGTACATGATAATTTAGACTCTAATCTTGCATGGTACCGGGTTTTGGCGAAAAGCGGGGAACTTCTTGGGCCAATTAACGGAACCATTCCTCAAATCATAAACGGGCTTCCGAGAAATGCATTTGGGACAGAAATGAGCGGAATTGTTTGGCTGTATTCATTGCTCCCAACCATGATGGCATATGCAATAAGTCAGGCGATCACAAGAATTGTAGCTTTTATTGGAATGTACTTGCTCCTAAAGAAGCATTTACTTCCTGATCAAAAATGGATTTTTATAAACATTGGTACTGCTCTGGCTTTTGCACTTACACCTTTTTGGCCATCCGGAATGCTGAGCACACTTGGAATGCCACTTGCACTTTGGGCATTTCTCAATGTAAGGAATGGTGAAAAGTCACTTAAGAACTATACTGTATTTACTCTATTGCCTTTCTATTCAAGTATTGTGCTTGGTTTTTTCTTCTTTTTATTTGCAATGGGGGTCCTTTGGGTCAGGGATGCCGTCAGGAAGAAGAGTTGGAATCTCCCATTCCTATCAGCTTTAGCATATATGATAACTGTTTACTTGATTGTGGAGTACCGGCTGGTTTTTTCTTTCATGTTTAAGGGTGCGCCTAACAGCAGGGATGAATATATGCACGCTACATTGCCTTTTTGGCAGACCATGAGGCTTGTATTTAAGAATTACCTGCTTGGCCATAACCATGTAATGACTGTTCATACACTTTTTATATTGCCAGCAACTCTTGCAGCAATGTATTTCGTGCTATCCAAGGACTTATGGAAAAAAGAAAAGACATTTGTCTTTCTCTTCTTTCTAAACTTTTTTCTTTCGGTATGGTATGCGTTTTGGTTTTATAAAGGCTGGCTCCCCGTTACAAAACGTTTTCACTTTTTGGATACCTTTAATTTTGCCAGATTCCACTTCCTGCGTCCGCTTGTTATTTATGCAGGTTTTGCTTTAGCCGTAAAAATTATTTTTGAACAAAAAGCTTACCTGCAAAGGATTGCCATTGGGCTAATTACGGCACAAATCATTCTTCTTTGCCTTTTTAATGAAGAAATAGTTTATCGTGATAAACCTACAGTAAAAGAGTTTTATGCAGAAAATTTATTTACCGGTATAAAAAATTATATTGCTGAGCCGACAAAGGAGTATCGTGTGGTCAGTATCGGTATCCATCCGGCCATTGCTCAATATAACGGTTTTTATACATTGGATACCTATAATAATTTCTATCCCTTAAAGTACAAACACCAATTTCGCCAAATAATCCAGAAGGAGCTTTCTAAGAACAAGATAGTGCAAAACTATTTTGATCACTGGGGAGGCAGGTGCTATTTATTTTCAGCGGAATTGGGCAAGCGATACATGATAAAAAAAACGTCCAAAAGACATTTAAAACACTTGCAAATCGATACGGCTCTTTTTAAAAAAATGGGAGGAAAGTATATCTTTTCCGCACTGCCTATCGATAATGCAACTGAAAATAAACTGGTACTCATGAAGGTTTTTAAATCCAGGTCAGCTGCCTGGAATATTTATTTGTACCGGGCATTATAAACACCAGGAGGATCCAGAATATGCTTGAACCAACTTTGACGATTGTAGTTCCCTGCTACAATGAAGAAGAAGCTTTGCCTGAAACCTTCAAACAGCTTGGAAACCTTATGGAGGACATGATAAGCGAAGAACTAGTATCCAAAAATAGTAAGTTATTGTTTGTGGATGATGGGAGTAAAGACCGGACGTGGGAGATTATTTATAAAGAAAGTCTAAAGAACAATGTTATCCGGGGTCTTAAGCTTGCAAAAAATGTAGGTCACCAAAATGCCCTTCTTGCTGGATTATTTACTGCTAGAGATGTTTCAGACTGTCTTATTTCTATTGATGCGGACCTTCAGGATGACATCCGGGTAATTCGTGACTTTATCTTAAAGTACAACGCTGGATGCGAGGTTGTTTACGGTGTAAGGAAAGGACGTACAACAGATACATTTTTTAAGCGGTGGACTGCACAGGGATTTTATACTTTAATGAAAAAAATGGGCGTAGATCTTGTATATAATCATGCTGATTTCCGCCTTATGAGCAGGAGAGCCGTAGAGGAACTGGAAAGCTTTAAAGAGGTAAATATGTTTCTTCGCGGGATTGTTCCTTTGATAGGACTCAGGACAGACAAGGTCTATTATGACCGCCTTGAAAGGCAGGCAGGGGAGACTAAGTATCCTTTGAAAAAAATGCTTTCCTTTGCCTTTGACGGGATCACATCCTTTTCAGTCACGCCAATCAGAATGGTATTGCTTATTGGCTTTATTTCCTTTATGGCAAGTATAGTTTTTGGAGCCTATTTCCTCTTTTTGAAATTTACCGGAAGCACCCAAACAGGATGGACATCCCTTATCACCTCTATCTGGCTTATCGGGGGCCTCCAGCTGATTGCAGCTGGCCTGATAGGAGAGTATGTTGGTAAAATTTATAAGGAATCAAAGAGTCGTCCCAAGTATATTGTCGATATAGATTTCTTCCATTTACCCGTTCCTGAAAGAATGAAAATGAATCTATCTCGGCATGAGGAGTTGAAGCAGCTGGAGCAGCTTCAATTGCCTGAAAAGAAAGCGTAAATACTCCGAGAAAATCCTTTTGTTTATGAAGTGCAACCACTAGGGAGGTTCCCGGTTCGCCGCGGAAAGCAAGCGCCGTGAGTGATAATCAACAGTCCGGTTTATCAGAGCATTTTTAACAAGTAGAGTGATAAATCATCTATCCTAAAAACTCGTCTATTGACGGGTTTTTTTTGAGCTCTTTTCCAAAAAACTTCTAAAGCTTTTTTACTTTTTAGTAGTACAAGCACGATTTTCTGAATAAAGATTTGTAGACGGGTTTTATTACAAACGGGGAGAGAATCGTATGAGTGTATTCCTTAGCTATATTCTTTTGGGGCTTTCGCTTGCTGCTCCCATCGGGCCAATAAATGCTGCCCAAATTGAAAAGGGTATCAGAAGTGGCTTTATGCATTCCTGGCTGATTGGTTTGGGGGCAATGGCTGCTGATATTGTGTACATGCTAATTGTATATATTGGTGTGGTAAAGTTTATTGATACTCCATTTATGAAAACCTTTTTGCTATTTTTTGGATGTTTCATTCTAATCTATACAGGGATAGAAACGCTTGTTAAAGCTTCCGATGTAACACTGGATAGGACAAAGAAGAGTGAACCTTTATTTAGATCCTTTCTTGCTGGATTTTTTATGTCTATTTCCAACCCGCTAACAATCCTTTTTTGGCTGGGTATATATGGATCTGTTTTGGCAGAAACAGCCTCTGCATACGGGCATCGTCAGCTGATGATTTACAGTACAGCCATCATAATAGGATTATTAATTTGGGACATTGCCATGGCGAGCATTGCCAGTTCCTTTAAACGATTTTTGACTTCTGGCCTAATTCTTTTTATCTCTGTGATATCGGGACTATCTTTAATCGGCTTTGGGATTTATTTTGGCATTGAAGCCATAAAGGTACTGGTTTAATAAATAGTATTTTAAAAAAGGCTGGGGGGAACCCCAGCCTTTTTTATTTCAATTCTCTGCCGGTTGCCCCAACTGATTTATCGGTATTGCTCTGGTTGTTATATTCTGCATCGTTTATACCTGGTGTTTGATCATGTCCAGTTCCGATATACGAGCCAATATGCTTTTTCTGTGTTTTATTAAATTGCTTCCAGTTTTCATTTACCATATTAATATCCCCGCTTTCTTTTGCATGGTTCATTCAATAGATTGTATTACCCACAAAGGTTTAATTCGGTACAAATTTTCCCACCAAAACTAAAAGACGTAATGAAAGTCGGTAAAAGTGGAACAATATGAGAAGTGAAACCAAACTGTATTTTGCCTCCAATCGGCTCCATTCGGTTTTATGGCTGCAGTTACTCATATATGAGAAAGGAGTTTTACCATGCTATCCTCACAGCAAATGGCCGAAATACAAACACGATTGTCAAAGGAAAAAAGTGAGCTCCAGGACCTTTTAAAAGAAGATGACCAAATGGGTTTCAACCGTGGATTTGATCATGAATCCATGGGAGAATTATCAAGCTATGATAACCATCCGGCTGATGATGGAACTGAACTTTACGAGCGTGAAAAAGATATTGCCCTAAGGGAGCATTATAATCTGGAATTAAGAAATATTAATGCAGCATTAGATGCAATTGCTAAAGGCGATTATGGAAAGTGCCATGTTTGTGGAAAGGACATTCCAAGGGAAAGGCTTGATGCTCTCCCCACGACTTTATTTTGTAAGGAGCATAGTCCCGATCAAGTTGTATCTCATGACCGCCCTGTGGAGGAAGGGGTTCTTATGGAACCTTTCGGTAAATTTGATCTTGATGAAATTGATGAATCTGTCGCCTATGATGCAGAAGACAGCTGGCAGGATGTTGCTGTTTACGGAACTTCGGAAACCCCTTCCGATTTGGCATTTTCCGAAGATGCCTACCATGATATGTATGTTGAAGCAGATGAAAATTTGGGATATGTTGAGGACTTTGAGAACTTTACGGGCAATGATATGTATGGGAAAAATGTAACCGTCTATCCAAATGCCCAGCATGAACTATATGAAGCTGAACTGGATGAAGAGGGAATAATGACAACCTTTGGAGATTTACCTGCATTTGAACATGATCCATATGTTGAAAATGATTAAGTTATGGGTATTAGAAAAGCATGGCATTCGCCAAGTCCTTTTGGCGGATGCTCTAGTTTTTCTTATCACGCTCAAATCGGCACATCCTCAAAAAAGCTATGCTTTTTCTTCGTGCGAGGCAAAGCTGACGTAGCTTTCCTTGTCCTGTGCCTTTCGCCTGACTAGGGCTTCCTCGGAAAAGCTAGTGCTTTTCCTTCGTGCGATGATATTGCTGAAGAAGCCTTCCTTATCCTGTCGGTCGTGCGTTCAGAATTTATGGATATAAATTCTTGATTAGCTAAAAAAGAAAACAGCTTCATCTGAAGCTGTTTTCTCAACATTTAAGCGGAGTATTTTATTCCTCATATCCTTTTTGAGGAATTTTAAGGTCCTTGCCGTTCACATCATCAATAACTGCCCCTATTTCACCTTCCATGTAAGCGTCGCTTACTTGTTCATGGGTAGTTGCCAAGCCAGAGGACAAATCATCCTGCTTTTTATAATCCTCAGTATGATAAATACGTCCGGCAATTTTAGTTGAATCTTTTGGCGTTTTAGATTCCACGGATCAACACTCCTTTAAAGAAATATGTTCGTTCAGATGTATTTTCCGCCATTATCTAATAATTACTCATGGCTCAAATAGGAAGGAGAGGTAAAAATGAAGGAAGAAAAAAATTTACCAACACGTGAAGGACTTGATCAGGCATTTACAGATCTTCAGGATCAAATTACAAGAATAACAGTCGATGAGGAAGAAGAACAAATGAAACAGGAAGTGGATAATGAAGCAAATGCCCATAATAAACAAGGGTAAGATTCCCTTGAGCAACATTTTTTCCTGCATTCTAAAAAGGGTCAAGCAGGCAATAATTTTTCTCTAGACCCACCTGCATTTTATTTGTTATGCTTTCAAATGGATTTTTAAAAGGGAAATTTATTGGGAAGTGAGCAATATATATTTGCTTCCGATGTACTTAATACTGGCTTTTGGGCAGGAGTACAAGCATTTTTATATGGAGTGGAGTAAATTGGAATGAGAGAAACTTTAGCAAGAAAAATCGCCTGGATTAGTCTAGTTAGCAACATCCTATTAACTTTCGGAAAAATTACTATTGGTCTTTACGGGAAATCTGATGCTGTTTTTGCAGACGGTATACACTCTGCCGCAGATGTGTTTGCGTCCGTCATTGTTTTGCTTGTGATTAAAATTTCCAATAAACCAGCTGACAAAGAACACCCCTATGGACACGGAAAGGCAGAAGTCATTGTATCAGAAATTGTGGGGATCCTTCTTTTACTAGTTTCCTTTTATGTGGTTTATGAAGGAATATCAGGCTTTTTCCATCCTGTTGAAACGCCTAGCATATTAGCTATGTGGGTAGCCGTTTTTTCATTCGTGGCAAAATTGCTTTTATATCGCTCTTCTCTTAAAGTGGCCAATCAGCAAAACAGCAAAGCAATTGAGGCGATTGCCTTTGACCATAAAGCAGATATTGTTGCGTCCATTGCAGCGGCAATCGGGGTGCTGCTCTCACTTGCAGGAGCATGGTTTAATGTCCATTTTCTTCTTTATGGCGATAAGGTAGCCAGTATTTTTGTTGCCTATCTTATTTTTAAAATTGCCAAAGAAATGCTTACAGAGGCATTTGATATTCTTCTTGAAAGAAATATCGATACGGAGACATTGAATGAATATGTAACAGTCATTTCGCAATTTTCCGAGGTCCGCAGGATAGACCGGATCAGGGCAAGAGAGCTTGGCCACTATATACTGGTCGACTTGAGAATTTCCATAGACCATTTTAAAACAATAAAAGAAGGTCACGATCTGGCAAGAGCGATAAAAGATAGTCTGATTGGTAAATACGACAATATCGATGAAGTATTGATTCATCTTAACCCATATTTCCCTGAGAAGTAGGCATATACCAGTAAAAAACAGGTTTGTGCTTTTAGGGTTTAGGGTTTATGATAAGGTTGGAATAAAGTACGGGAGGAGTTGATATTTTTGTGTTACTCGTTTGACCCAGACCCCGAGAGGCTAGGGGAAGTCACGTTTATCTTTGAAAAGATCGAATTGATTTCTGCAAGAATATCAGCTCTAGAAAAGGTAGGATGGCTTCCTCGAAAAATGTGAGAGGAGGTTTTATCATGATTGAGATTTTTAAAAGCAACGAATTTAGACAGCTTGAAAAAACAAATGAGATTTCCAAAGGCTGCTGGGTGAATCTATATGCCCCAACTGAACAGGAAATAATCAGCGTGACAGAGGGAACTCAAATCACTGTCGACTTTATAAAAGATGCTTTGGATGATGAAGAAAGGCCAAGGATTGAACGGGATAATGGCCAAGTTTATATTATCGTTGACTATCCGTATATTACTCATGATGATTCGGGATTTCCGATATATGAAACCATTCCAATTGGGATCGTTTTAACGGATGACTGCATCATTACTGTTTCCTTAAAGGACACCCCCATTCTGGCGGACTTTAAAAACAATAAGGTAAAAGAATTCTTTACTTTTAAGAAAACTAGGTTTGCCCTGCAAATTCTTTTTGTTATTTCTACTTATTATTTGCGGTACCTGAAACAAATTAACAAAAAAACAAATGAAATTGAACGGGAATTGCATCAATCAATGAAGAACAAAGAATTGTATGCCTTCCTGGCCCTCGAAAAAAGTTTAGTTTATTTTACAACTTCGCTTAGATCGAATAAGGTAGTTCTTGATAAAATTTTACGTTTTAATTATTTGAAAATGTACGATGAAGATAAGGACCTTTTGGAAGATGTAATTATAGAAAAACAGCAGGCTATTGAGATGGCTGACACGTACAGTTCCATCCTTAGTGGTATGATGGATGCCTTTGCCTCTATCATTTCGAATAACCTTAATATTGTTATGAAATTTTTGACATCCGTAACCATTATTCTTTCTTTCCCAACAATGGTAGCAAGCATTTATGGAATGAACGTAAATCTTCCTTTCCAGCACAGCCCTCATGCATTTTTAATAACTATGTCTTTTGCACTTTTTCTTACATGTATGACTGCCCTTATTTTTTGGAAAAAGAGATACTTTTAAATTTAAGGAGGGATGCCGGAAAAAACGGCCACCCTCTTTTTTACTATTTAATTTCCAGATATTCAGACAATTTTCTAATTCCCTCATGCATATCTCTACGGTTTTCCTCGTTGTTCATTTCATTCCTAGCATGAAGAAGTACGGGCCTCACAGATTCTACGGACCCCCCAAATGAATTCATCCATTCATAGCGGGGTACCATCCATGTATGGAAATGGTGAGTGGTATCTTCATTGTAAAAATAATAAACATACTCTATTCCCAAAGCTTCTCGCTGAGAGGCACGAATTCTTTTTAAAATGCTTGTATAATCCGAGAGTTCCTCTTCAGTCATTTCATCCAGGCATTTAAAATGCCTTTTAGAAGCAAGAATGACCAGCCCTTTAATTGGGTAGGCAACATCCTGATGGGCATGAAAATGTTCAGTTTCCACAATCACTCCACCCTCGGGTTTTATTAAACCGCTTGTCAGAGCACAGCTGAGACATTCTACTTCTACTTTTTGTCCGTCAGCTAAAAGTAAAGTTCGCATACATCCTCCAAAAACCTATTATTTTAACATGATCTTGTATTATTATACTATTAAGAAAATTTTTGGAAAGAGGGTTCTTTATGGTTCCGCAAAGAGTTAGTTTGGTAACATTAGGTGCAATAGACCTGCCAAGGCTTCGTGTTTTTTATCAAAAAATGGGATGGAAAGAAACTGCCATTAGTTCCGACAACTATGCCGCCTTCACAACTGCAGGGGTTATGCTGACGTTATTTCCACTCCAAGAACTTATGAAGGATGCAGGTGTAGAAATAGAAAAGTCAGAGGGTAAATATTCAGCCTTCACGCTTGCTGTCAATGTAGACAAGCCTGAAGATGTAGATGCATGTATCGGTTTGGCGAAGGATGCCGGTGCCAAAGTATTGAGAGAACCAAGCGATGCTTTTTGGGGCGGACGTACGGCTTATTTTGCGGACCCAGAAAACAACTTATGGGAAGTTGCGTGGAATCCGACCTCAGTATTCGATGAAAGAGGAGCAATGATATCGTTTTAATAGGAGCCCGTTCAGCGGAAGCTACTTTTAGAGGTGAAAAGGTTAGGTTAAACTGATTTAAAAATGATGCGGCTACAGTTTTTCTAAACATCAAACCGATCAAAAAAAGAGATGAATTAATGGCAATAGGCTTCCTTAACATCATATTGAAGCAAAACAAAAGATGAAATGATTCAATAGTCTTTCTAAACATCCATCTCATACAAAAAGTTCATGCCTAATTAAAAACAGCTGCCCGGTATCCCTGGGCAGCTGTTCTTGTATTAGAACTGGCTCATCATATCTTCGGGGCCATCCATCATCTGAAAGTTTTTGCTTTGCATGGCTCCGTTCGTTCCATGGCAATCCTTGTACATATCTTTCATTTCCTGAGTAGTCATGCCTGGATGTACTTCTTCCATATGCTTTTTCATTTGACCAAAATTAATATTGCTTAAATCACAAGATTCAGCAGCAAATACAGCTGTGCCAGTTCCAAGGATTATGACTGCTCCCATGATACTGAAAATCATTTTTTTCATATTAATCAGCTCCTTTTGTTTATAATCTTATTTTAATGGTTAAATGTGCAAAAACTTTGCAGAAATCATGGTGATTTTGTGTAGGTTTTAAAGAAAATGCTAAAAAGAGCAGGTGTTAATTTTCCCAACCCTGAATCCCGGGATATCCTTTGCTACTCTCTGAAAATATGAAATATACTTTAGCCACAGCCAACGAGCTGTGCCTAATTTTCAATTTTGAGAGGAGAACCAGGATGAAGAAAAAAAGAGTATTTGGATCTGCGCTATTGAGTATGGCAATGGGGATTTCAGTTTTTGCTACGGGGGCATTTGGACAGCAGGCTTCTGCACAGCAGGCTCCTGAAAAAGATACTTACCGGGTGCATATTATGGGGCCTCAGGCAGAGCAGGCTAAAGCTAAAAGTGCATATGGCTACCGTTGGGATTTTGGCAGTGATGGATTTACCACCACAGTTAATTCTAAACAGTATCAGGCATTATTAAATAATAAAAACTTAAAGATAGAGGAAGTTTCAAAGGTAGCTCTTGATTCCAGAGAGCAGGCTGCTTCACCTAAAGGAGTTTCGATAGAGTCAACAACTCCAACACAGCAAGTTCCATGGGGAATCAAAGCCATTTATAATGACAGCACTATTACCAAAACCTCTGGTGGAGATGGAATTAAAGTAGCTGTTCTTGATACTGGAGTTTACAAGAGCCATATTGATTTAACAGATAATGTGGAACAATGTAAGGACTTTACACAAACTAGTTCCTCGATGGTAAACGGAACCTGTAATGATGGGCATGGCCACGGAACACATGTATCAGGAACTGTTCTTGCAGATGGCGGTTATGATGGCCTTGGCATATATGGCGTGGCTCCGCAGGCAGAACTATGGGCGTACAAGGTACTGACTGACAGCGGTTCAGGATACTCTGACGATATTTCTGCTGGTATCCGCCATGCAGCCGATGAAGGGACAAGGCTTGGCGCTAAGGTTGTCATTTCAATGTCTCTCGGATCAAGTACAAAAGATTCTATGATTGCTAGTGCAGTAGATTACGCATACAGCAAGGGAGTATTAGTAGTAGCTGCAGCAGGAAACTCCGGACCAAATGCCAATACAATTGGATATCCAGGTGCCCTTGTCAACGCTGTGGCTGTGGCTGCCCTTGAAAACATGCAGTCAAATGGAACCTATCGTGTAGCAGACTTCTCATCACGTGGAAACCCAAATACGGATGGAGACTATGTAATCCAGGAAAAAGATATTGAAGTATCTGCTCCTGGTGCCAGTATTTATTCAACTGCCAATGATGGAAATTATACTACTATGAGCGGAACTTCAATGGCTACTCCGCACGTTTCAGGTCTTGCGGCCAAAATCTGGTCTGCTAACAAAACATGGACAAATACACAGCTTCGTTCTGAATTGCAGCGCCGTGCCAAATTGTATGATATTAAGGGTGGAACAGGTGCCACTACAGGCGATGACTATGCGTCAGGCTTTGGATTTGCGCGTGTAAAATAAAATAGCATTATAAAAACCGCTCCAGCTTAACTGGAGTGGTTTTTTTGCGTGTAAAAATCTTTCACTAAAGGAATTTTCCCAACCTCTAACTTACTCTTTCTTTTACTATTTACAGAAAATTTAGAATAAAATTAAAGTTGTTAATGAATTCCCAAAAATGAGAGGAGAACGCAAATGACGAAAAGAAAAGTAGTTGGTTCAGCACTTCTTAGCTTAGCAATGGGGGTTTCACTATTCGCAACAGGAGCTTTTGGGCAGACAGCCGCCAAACAGGATACTTACCGGGTATACATCCAGGGATCCGATGTACAAAAAGTTAAACAAAACTATAATATACGCTGGGATTTTGGAAACAAGGGGTTTACAGCTACCGTAAATGACAGCCAATTTCAGGCATTATTAAAAAATAAAAACTTAAAGATTGAAAAAGTACCAGAAATAACAGTTGGAGAGGTTTATGCTGCTAAAGGCAAACCAGGCGGAGGAACATCCGCGGTTCCAAGTGACCAGACACCATGGGGAATTCAAGCGATTTACAATGATTCCGCTATTAGTAAGACTTCTGGAGGATCAGGAGTAGTTGTAGCTGTGCTGGATACAGGGGTTTTAAAAACCCACAAGGATTTGGCAGGCAGTGTGGTTCAATGTAAGGACTTCTCTCAGACCAAAACCTCTTTGGTTGATGGAAGCTGTGCAGATGGAAATGGTCACGGGACACATGTTTCCGGTACGATTCTTGCAAATGGAGGAAGCGATGGGAAGGGGATTTTCGGAGTTGCTCCTGAAGCAAAGCTTTGGTCTTATAAGGTATTGAATGACAGAGGGTCTGGGTACTCCGATGATATTGCCAGTGCCATCCGTACGGTTGCAGACCAGGCAACAAGTACCGGTACACATGTTGTTATTTCTATGTCTTTGGGATCAAGTTCAAAGGATTCACTAATATCTGACGCTGTAGATTATGCTTATGGTAAAGGTGTACTTGTAGTAGCTGCAGCTGGTAACGATGGCTCGGGAGATAACACGATCGGCTACCCTGGAGGGCTGGTGAATGTTGTAGCGGTAGCTGCGCTTGAAAACGTCCAGGAAAATGGAACCTACCGGGTCGCCGACTTCTCGTCCCGCGGAAATTCTGCAACGGATGGGGATTATGTGATTCAAGAAAGAGACGTTGAAGTCTCTGCACCGGGAAGAGCTGTTGAGTCGACCTGGAACGATGGAGCTTACAACACCATCAGCGGAACCTCAATGGCTACTCCCCATGTTTCCGGCCTTGCCGCTAAAATTTGGGCAGCCAATCCTAGCTGGAGCCAGGTGCAGGTTCGTAGTGAACTGCAAAATAGGGCAAAGGCAAAAGACATTCTTGGCGGAATTAGTGCAGCAAAAGGCGACGATAACGCCTCAGGATTTGGTTTCCCAACAGTAAAATAATCAACAAGAAGCCATCCGCCAATTTGCCGGATGGCTTTTAAGTCCATAAACCAGGAAAAAGTCCGGAATCAGCCTCTGGTACCTGGAGAATCCCAGCTTTTTCTAAAAATATTTTCAGAATAGTTTAAAAATGGGTCTTTTGGTATGTTTTAAAAATATCCCATCGTGATAGATTAATATAAAACGGGGTGGTGATCAGGTTGGAATACGGTCCCTTAATTAAATATTACAGAACTCAAAAAGGTAAGACCCAAAAAGAACTTGCACAAGGTATATGCTCAGTTCCCCATCTTAGCAAAATTGAAAATAACAGCAAGGAAGCCAATGAGGAAACAATAAATTTATTGTTGGGCCGCCTTCAGGTCGACCCTAAAGGAATTAGTGAAAAAGAAAATGAGATTGGCAGTTTACTAAAATCTCTTCAGGAGAAGATGAGGTATTACCTTAAGGACGAAGCAGAACAAATATATATACAGCTTAAAGAACTTGAGGGTATAGTCCCTTTCTCTGCTTACATCTATACATATGAATTATATAAATACAGATATTTTATGTTTACAGGAAAAATGGCGGAAGCAGAGACACAAAAGAATTTGCTGAGCAAGCAAAAGAAAAATTTTTCCCAACATGAAAGGTATTTATTTGATTACTATAATGCGATATGTTTAATGATGAAGGGTGATTATAAAAAGGCCGATGAAGAGATGGAAAGACTGGATTTCAACCCAAATCATGAATTTAACTCCGGAGATGTGCTTTATCACCGTGCGCTGATTAAAAGTGCGCTGGATCAGGCAGGATATGCGGTCCATTTTGGGAAAATGGCTCTTCAGTTTTTTATGGAAAAGCATAACTTTAAAAGAACTCTTCATACCCTTATGCTTCTTGGAATTAATTATACTCAGTCAAAAATATATGAAGAGGCACGGACCTGCTTTCAGCATTTAATTAGAAATGCAGAAATAATGAATGAGACGAAGCTCCTTCCGCAAATTTATCATAATATGGGACATCTCCATCAAAAGATAAAGAAAGAAGCGGAAGCACTGGCTTTTTATGAAAAAAGCTTGGCCCTTCAGGGGGAAAATACCCTTCATTATCTTATTACCTTGTATTCAATTGGAGAAATTTACTTTTCCTTTAAGGATAAGGAAAAAGCAAAGCAAAGTTTTAGCAGGCTCTTTTCACTTGCAAAGGAAATGGGTGTAAAGAAGTATCATCTGCTGGCGGAGTTTTATCTTATGTACTTAGAATCTCCAGAGAAATCGCTGTTATTTCTTGAACAAAAGGTTATTCCATTCCTTGAGATTAGCAATGGGAACATGGAAGAAATCATGGGATTCTATAAACTTCTTTCAGATCATTATAGACAACTCGGTGTTTATTCAAAGGTAGTTCAATATTTAAATAAAAGCAGTTAAGGAGGATTTTAATTTGAAAAAATTACTTTTAGGTATTATATCTGTAATGGCTGTTGCTGTATTTGCATTAAGTAGCGGGGGAGCTGGTATATATTCAGCCAGTTCTTCTGATGCCCCGTCTGAAGCTCCAATTCAGCCTCCAATTTGATTGTTTAAATTTGCCTCCTTGTTTATAACAGGGAGGTTTATTTTAGCTTATCAGAATTTATATCCATAAATTCTGAACGCATAAGAAAAACTAAGGCATCCGCCAAAAAGGACTTGGCGAATGCCAAGTTTTTCTAAATGGTTAAGAAAGCATAAAGTTTTACCTTTTAAATTGTCTAGCTCCAGCGCCCAGCGAGTTTTCATCTCTGTAAAAGCTTCCTTGAGTATCTTGCATCAAGTATGACCTTTAGGTGATACTTGGTGCAGCTAGTGTCCATCCCACTTCTCCCTACGATAAGTCAACATCGAAATGCTTTGCATTTCGTGTATCCTTTATCTCAGTCGAAGTGGAGGCGCGCAGGACGCGGGTCAGAAAGGCGTTGCCACACGGACGTGGCGACCTTAGCCTTTCTTCAAATGGCCATACGTCGCTGAACGGGCGCTTGCGCTTTTCTTATGTGATTTTCTCTAATATTGGAAAGGGCTGTTCCCTTGCATTTCAGTAAGAGCAGGAGTAAGATTTTAAGGAACTTAATATTAACGGGAGCCTGTGGAATCAGGCTGAGAGTGCGGCTAATCTGGCGCAGACCGAATGAACCTGTTGGGTAATGCCAGTGTAGGGAAAAGCGTTGTTGATATTTTCGTTTTCGTGAAATATATCTGCAAGACAAGACACTTTGCTTACGCGAAGTGTCTTTTTTATAAGGATTGTTGCAATTTGAAGAACTGTCAGCAAAAATAGGCGAGATCCTTGCGGGAAAAGCAAGCCTATTATTGCTTTTATAAACAACAAAGTTTACGAAAAGAGACATTAATAAAAATATGTACTGCTCGTTTTTCTTACCTTGAAAGGAATGAATCATATGGAAAATCAGGCTGAGGTAATAGAAGAAATTTTAACCTATATGCAAAGCGGAGAAAATTCAGAGAAAAGTTTTAATAAACATGCTTTGAGCCTATTTTGCTACCAATATACACACAATCAGCCCTATCGTAAATTTTGCATGCACAGGGGAAAAACGCCAAGAACAGTTAAAGCTTGGCAGGACATACCCCCTGTTCCAATAAACGCATTCAAAGAGCTGCCTTTAAGCTGTTTTAATCCGGAGGAAGCTGAAAGGGTCTTCATGACGAGCGGCACTACCAAAGGAGTTAAGGGAAAACACTATCATCCATCCATGACAATATGGGACTATTCTATGATCTCAAATTTTAAGAAGCGATTTATGAAGGATGATGAACAAATTAAAATGGGCATTTTATTTCCTTCCGAAGAAGAAATGCCAAACTCATCATTAGCCCGCTACCTGAATCTCGCTTTGCTGGAGTTCGGTACGGATGAAAGTAAATATTTGCTGGGCAAGGATGGTATAGAATATACCCAGGTTATTGAGGATCTAAGAAAAGCAGAGGAGACAGGTGAGCCCTATGTACTATTAGGCGCTGCGTTCAGCTTTGTCCATCTTTTCGAAGAAATGGAAAAGCGGAGAGTATCCTTTAAACTTCCTCAAGGAAGCCGAGTCCTGGATACTGGCGGATTTAAAGGTCAGTCAAAAGAAATGGGAATGAATGAGTTTTATGATTTGATTACTGCCTTCCTCGGAGTTCCAAGGGAGGAATGCATTAATATGTACGGAATGACCGAGCTTTGCACTCAATTTTATGACGATGGAAATGAAAAGGTACCATCCGTGAAATCAGGTCCACACTGGATTAGGACAAGGGTTGTTAACCCACTGACAGGTCAGAACGTACCTAATGGGCAAAAAGGCGTCTTGGTGCATTGTGACCTCGCCAATTTTAATTCAGTCACCGCTATTTTGACTGAAGACCTGGGTATTATGGAGGAAAACGGCTTCCTTCTGCTTGGCAGGGTACAGGGAACAGAAGCAAAGGGATGCTCCCTGGCTGTTGAAGAATTTATACAGGCCTCAAAGGGGAATTCTCTATGAGGGAAAGGGCAGGTTATATTCCCGATATAGGGACGGAGCAATTTGAATTAAAAACAATGGTTTTTGAAGGCAAAAATAAAAAACTTGAAGTGGAGATTCCTCTGCTTACGAATGAGCAAATGGATTTAGTTATCGATAAAGTGAAAAAGTCCAGCGCCGAAGTTTTGAAGGGATTTAAAGTATCAGAAATCGTTGATATCGTGGACCAGGTGATTGAAAAACTGCTGGACAGAAATTCAGCCTTCCGGAAAAAAGCGGAGGAACTCCTCCCGATTGTTACGGGTTATGATCGTGAAATGATTGGCCTAGGATTAACTTCTTATTTGAAAAACTTTCGCAAACCACAGCTCCAGCGATTTTTAGCTGAAGATTTTCCCAACCCTTTGGTCCTGGATGAATTTCAGCCTCAGGTGAAAAGAGGGTTTTCTAAGGCTGTTGGTCCTGATTTGATTCTCCATATATGGGCGGGGAACGTACCGGCCCTTCCTCTCTGGAGTCTTATATCCGGATTACTTGTAAAATCGGGCACTATCGGGAAAACAGCAAGTGCAGAACCTCTATTTGCGGGTTGGTTTGCGCAGCTTCTTGCAGAAATGGAACCCCGATTAGCCGATTGCCTTGCAGTTGTCTGGTGGAAGGGCGGAGACGAGGAAAGGGAAAAGCTTGTTTTACGAAAGTCCGATGCTATCGTTGCTTACGGCAGCAATTATTCGCTTGAGTCCCTAGCTAAAAGAGTTCCCATAACATCTCGTTTTCTGCCGTTTGGCCACAAAATAAGTTTTGGAATTGTGTCTAACATAAGCATTGATTCCCGTAAGGCATGGGATACTGCACATCGTGCTGCCCTTGATGTTGTTCGCTATGACCAGCAGGGCTGTTACTCGCCCCATTTGTTTTATGTCCAAAAAGGCGGTGCTGTATCCCCTCAGGAGTTTGCCAGATATTTAGCAAATGAACTTGATAATTTTGAAAAAAGATACCCGCGAAGATCGCTTTCTCTTGAGGAAGAATCCGAGATAGCTGCTTGGAGAAATAGTGCAGAACTTTCTTTGTACACCGATGAAAGTAAGGAGCTGATTGGTAATAGCAATCATTCATGGACTGTTGTCTATGAAGGGGAGAGCGGACAATTTTCTCCTGTTTGTCTTAACAGAACAGTTAAAGTTATTCCATATAATGATCCTGCAGAAATTCTATTTCAGATCGCACCCCATCGCCGTTTTCTTCAAACCGTAGGGGTAGCTTGCAGCCCAGCTGAACTTTTTAAAATGGCTAAAGGTCTTGCCGAAGCGGGAGTGACGAGGATAACAGGACTGGGAAGTATGGCTTCACCCGAACCGGGGTGGCACCATGACGGACGCTTCAGTTTAGCCGATCTTGTACAAATGGTGGATATAGAGCATTCTGCTGAAGAATTGGCTGAAATCTATGCGCCTTATCTAGATTAATAACGGAGGTGAAGAACTTTGAAAAAATTTGAAAATAAAGTAGTTCTTGTTACAGGTTCAAGCCGGGGGATAGGCGCTTCAATTGCTAAAGCCTTTGCCGAAGAGGGTGCGACTGTTATTATCAACTATGTTCAGAATCAAACGGCAGCCGAGTTGGTTGTCCAGATCTGTCTTGAATTGGGTGGGGATGCTTGGGCAATAAAAGCAGATGTTACAAGTGAAGAAGCAATTGATCGTATGTTTGAGGAAATCCTTCTGGAAACAGGAAGAATAGACGTGGTTGTTAACAACGCTTTTAAGCCTTATGTTTTCAATCCTGACACCAGAAAGCTTGCCTGGGAGGTTACTTGGGGTGATTACCAATCCCAGCTTGAAGGTGCTCTAAAGTCCACCTATTACGTCTGCCAAAAGGCAGTTCCGATAATGAAAAAACAAGCGGGCGGAAGTATCGTAAACATTGTAACTGATCTCATTGAGCGGCCGATTGTCCCATATCATGAATATACAACAGCCAAATCTGCTCTTCAGGGGTTTAGCAGAAATCTGGCTGCGGAACTGGGGTCTTTTGGAATAAGGGTCAATTGTGTGGCTCCGGGACTTGTTTACCCTACTGATGCGAGCAGGGAGACGAGAGAAGAAGTAAAAGAAATGATTATTGCTCAGACACCGTTAAGGCGGATTGCATCACCTGAAGACGTGGCAGGGCCAGTCCTATTTTTAGCTTCGGACTGGAGCGGATTCATGACAGGTCAAACCTTATATGTTGATGGCGGCCTTGTGATGAAATAAAACATTTAAAGGAGAAAGATGACATGCAAAATACTAAATTAGCAAATTTATTAGAACTTGTACGAAAGGCAAACCCACTCGTACATAATATAACAAACGTGGTAGTTACCAATTTTACGGCTAACGGTCTGCTTGCATTAGGGGCATCACCTGTTATGGCATATGCAAGAGAAGAGGTTGCTGAAATGGCAAAAATAGCTGGGGCACTTGTTCTTAATATAGGTACATTAAATTCTGAAACAGTTGAATCCATGATCCTTGCTGGACAAGCCGCAAATGAAGCGGGAGTGCCGGTTATTTTTGACCCGGTTGGAGCAGGAGCTACTTCTTTCCGTACAGAAACATCCCGGAGGATTATGAAAGAGGTAAAGGTTTCAATTATTCGAGGGAATGCTGCTGAAATAGCCAATACAATTGGGGAAGCCTGGGCGATTAAGGGAGTAGACGCAGGAGAAGGAAACGGGGATGTAGTCGCCCTTGCCAAGAAATCTGCTTTGCAATTTGGTACAGTCGTTGCTATAACGGGCAAAGAAGATGTAGTAACAGACGGTGAAAACACGTTTGTTATTAAAAATGGACATCCTATCTTAACCAAGGTAACAGGTACCGGCTGCCTTCTGACTTCAGTAATTGGGGCATTTGCAGCTGTTGAGAAAAATCTTCCAGAAGCAGCGGCTTCTGCCCTTATGAGCTATGGAGTTGCAGCAGAAAAAGCGGCACAAAAAACTATTGAAGAAGGTCCTGGAAGCTTCCAAATTGAGTTTTTAAATCAGTTATCCAGCATGACAAGTGAAGATGTAAGAAAGCATGGAAAGATTGAAACTTTGTAAGGAGGCTAATAGCATGAAAAAGGTGTTTAAGGCTTTAACCATTGCGGGATCAGATAGCGGCGGCGGTGCAGGGATTCAGGCGGATTTAAAAACATTTCAAGAGCTTGGCGTATTCGGAATGTCTGCTCTGACTGCGGTTACCGCACAAAATACATTAGGTGTTCAAGGTGTTTATCCCATGTCGGTGGAAGCCGTTATTCAGCAAATTGATTCAATTGGTTCTGACCTTGGAGCGGATGCAGTAAAGACAGGAATGCTTTTCAGCAGTGAAATTATTGAAGCTGCTGCAGGAAAAATCAAAGAGTACGGCTGGTCAAACCTTGTTGTCGATCCGGTCATGATTGCAAAGGGCGGCGCTTCTCTTTTACAAAATGAAGCGGTGAAAGCTCTTAAGAAATATCTGCTGCCGCTTGCAGTAGTAGTAACACCTAATATCCCCGAAGCAGAGGTCCTTACCGGTCTTGAAATTCGTAATCTGGAAGACCGAAAGCAGGCAGCGGAAATGATCATCTCCATGGGTGCAAAGAATGTAGTTATTAAAGGCGGACATGGTGAAGAAGAGGAAGCGGTCGATTTATTATTAGATGGCAAGGAATTCTCCTATTTCACAAGTACTAGGCTTGAAACTAAAAATACTCATGGAACAGGGTGCACCTTTGCTGCTGCCATCACAGCGGAGCTGGCAAAAGGAACATCAGTAAATGATGCTGTTCAGGTGGCAAAAAGGTTTATAGAAGCTGCTATCCGCTATGACTTAGGAATTGGCAATGGGCATGGTCCTACCAACCACTGGGCATACAGGCTTGAAAGTAATATAGAGGGTGAAAAGGCATGACCAAAAGAGAAATCCGTGATTTACTAAAGGTATATTTTATTATGGGCAGCAATAATTGCCTGGTTAATCCACTAGAAATAGTCGAAGCTGCCTTAAAGGGCGGAGTTACTCTATTTCAGTTTCGTGAAAAAGGAACCGGCGCTTTAAAGGGTGAAGAAAAGGCTGAACTGGCAAGTAATATTAAATCATTATGCAAAGAATATGGTGTTCCGTTTCTAATAAATGATGATATCGAGTTAGCCATTGCTCTGGGGGCGGATGGTGTCCATATTGGGCAGGAAGATGAACCTGCTTCTATTGTTCGCGGCAAGATTGGCGAAAAAATTCTTGGAGTGTCAGTTCATACCCTCGAGGAAGCCAAAAAGGCTGTCTCGGAAGGGGCTGATTATTTAGGAATTGGTCCCATTTATCAAACCTCTACAAAGGAAGATGCGAAGGAAGAGAGCGGCACTGCCCTTATTGAACAAATTAGAGCCGTAGGAATGGATATCCCTATTGTTGGCATAGGCGGCATTACAGCAGTTAATGCAGGTGCTGTAGTAAAAGCAGGTGCGGATGGAGTCTCTGTTATAACCGCAATCAGCATGGCTGCTTCACCGCTTCAGGCTGCAAAGGACCTTGGTACTGCTGTAGGATTAGAGTAATTCCTATTGGAAAACAGCTTTCAGGAGCTTTGTGCTGGTCATAATCAGGACTATTATTGCTGATTTTGGGTAAAATGGTATACAGTGATGGCCAAAACAAAGTG
Source organism: Neobacillus sp. FW104-15D2 (assembly GCF_058790155.1). Classification (NCBI taxonomy): domain Bacteria; kingdom Bacillati; phylum Bacillota; class Bacilli; order Caryophanales; family Bacillaceae; genus Neobacillus; species Neobacillus sp. FW104-15D2. The sequence goes on along the minus strand of NZ_JBYTCJ010000003.1, from coordinate 63,567 downwards.
AGGAGTGATAGGATGAAGTCATTTGTAGTAGGATTCCACCAGCAGGATAATGTTGATGCTATGCAGGTTCAGAAATTAAGTGAGGAAGACTTTGAAAAGGCCTCTGAAGGCGGGACAAGGCATTTATTTGAACTTGATACCAATATTGGCTTTTTTGTGTTTTTTGATGCGGAGGATGCAGACGGAGTAGTGTCCTACCTGATGCTGCAATATGAAGAGGATAATGAGGATCCAACTGCTTGTTATTCATTTGCCATGAAGGATTTTTATGAGTTTATGGCTTTATATTTAAATGATTTGGAATTTAATGAAGAAATCAATGAAGAAGACGACGAATATGGACCAGTTCACCATCTGGCCCACTTGCTATTCCATATTGTTGAAGATGGAAAGTCTTTAGAAGTATAAAAATAGCCGCTCCCGACCTGGGAGGCGGCTATTTTTATTTTACAGCAGAAGGATCAAGTTTTTCCCACTTTACGGTAAGTTCAAAAACAATCGCAATCAGAAGCCCCATTAAAAGTCCATTGCTGATTAAAGGACGGATAAGCAAGGGCACAGTTAGCAATACATCCGGAGATAGATTCATGATTGAAACTCCGGCCAGCAAAGGAAAAGCAAACCGGAAGATACTCCTTGAATCAAAACTATGCGGTTTAACGCTTTTCAGTGCTGTTCCAAACAGCTGCATATAGGCAACAAAAAGAACAGCATTACCGACTGTTGCCGGAAGAGTGGTGAAAAGAGAACCGAGTGCCGGAATTAAACCGAGCAGCGCAAACAGTACACTGCCAATGATAAGCGGTTTCCTATCCAGAATCCTAGTGCTTTCAAGCAGCCCAAGTGAAGATGTAAAGGGTGTATTAGGTACAAGTCCTAAAACTGGAGATAGGATGGAAAAAAGTCCTGAAATAATAAATGATTTCTTAAATTCACCTTTGCTTATTTCTCTTCCGTACAGTCCTTCAGATGCCTTGGGTCCGGAAATATTATTTGTAAGGTTCATTAGTCCGGTAATAAATGCAGTTAATACGATACCAATCTCCAGGTTGGGTTTGCCCCATGGGAAAAATGTAAGTTTGATATCGCCGGCGGCAATCGGCTGTTGAGAACCAGGAAAAAGAATGGTATATAAAACCCAGCCAACAATAATTCCAATAAGGACGGCAAAATTGCTTACCAGACCTTTGCCTTTCACACTGATAATGGTTGTTAAAATAACAAGACCGATTGAAAAAAGGCTAACCGGTATGTTTATATGCCCATTTGGAGTTAATTTCAGCATGCCTTTAAAGAAAATCAGTATGAGCTGAAATGACAGTAAAAATAAATAAACAGACATAACGACGGGGGTAAACAATTTTTGAAGCAAAGGTATAAGGTTCAGCCAGCCAACCAGGACTGCCACAATACCGGCCAGGATTATTCCTGTTGCAAGAGCCCCACCCAGCCGTGTTAAACTCATGCCCGATGCGGAAGCAGATGTGCACAAGCTTAGAATTAATCCCCACCAAAGCCCCGAGTGGCCTTCCATTAATGAGAACCGATGTCCCCATAAAGCCTGTACCATAGAGGCTGCCCCAATGAAAACAAAAGATGCTCTTAGAGCCATAGCCGTTTCCGCTGCAGATAGATGAAAGGCTGCTCCCACAGATAATGGCACCACAAGAGTATTAGCAAAGATAAAAAACAGCCATTGCAGAGACGCAAGGGTCAATGTAGAAGGTGAAAGTTTAGACATATATAGGATCCTTTCTAGCTGAAGTCCATTGTTCAGAACCAAAGGGTTCACAATTTAATACTTTACAAGAAAAATCCAAAAAAATGAAGAAATAAAGCCTTCAAAATAATGGGAAATCTGTCATGGTTGTTTCAAAAAAAAAGAGGCTGCCAAATCTTATTGGAACAGCCTCTGTTATTAGTCCTCGTCCTTCACATCAATATCTTCTGGAATAGGTTCGTTTTTAAGTTCCTCAACTAGTCTCATATATTTTTCAAGCTGCTGAAAATGTGTATTGAACTGATCCTTGTAAACAAGGTGTTGATCCCCATCAAAAAGAGCCCTGATCCTTTTTTGGCGGATTAATTTTTCCACCTGGGATTCGGGTACTGATAAGTATTCTGCTGTTTCTTTTAATGTAAGGTACACTGGAATTCACCTCTTCCTTATCACTATAACAAAACTTCACTAATAATAACCATAAAAAAAGCGGGCCCGAAGACTCGCTTTCCACAAAATTATTTATTTAGTAAACAATCAGGCATGGCGTTTTCCTTTTTTACCGCAGTCGCGCAATCCTTATGCATTTCTTTTAGCTGCTTTTCAGACATCTCTGGGTGCTTCTCCTGCATAAACGGCAGCATGTCCTTAAAGTCCTTTACAGCACAGGCAATGTCATTACTTTTTGCCATAACACCCGTGCCTAAGCCTAACAAAAGAAGCGCTGCAAAGATACCGGATACTAATCTCTTCATGATCACACCTCCTTTATACCCTATATGGTAATTCTAACTCTAATTCTGCATTCAGAGTCATTGGTAATGTGACAAGTTTTCTATATTTTTTAGGAACTTTCTTTTTTGAAATGCATCATAATATTTAAGGGTTATATATAGGGGATGTTTAAGAAGGGGGTTTCTGCTATTACAAAATGGTATAATAGAATTAAAAAACACATGAGAGAGGTATCTGATGAAAAATAATATAAGTCCTTTAAATCCCATTGCCTTTCACTTAGGACCTATAGACGTACACTGGTATGGAATTATTATTGGGTGCGGAGCATTGATGGGCCTGTATTTAGCAACAAGAGAATGCACAAGGAGAGGTGTTTCTCCTGATGCTCTTATAGATTTGATTACAATCGCATTACCGGTAGCTATTATAAGTGCAAGAATTTATTATGTTTTATTTGAATGGAATTATTTTAAAACTCATCCAAGTGAAATACCTGCTATCTGGCATGGCGGAATCGCTATTCATGGAGGCTTAATTGGAGCTATAGTTACTGCTATTATTTTTACAAGAAAAAGAAATATCTCCTTCTGGAAACTCGCAGATATAACAGCGCCAAGCATTTTGCTTGGACAGGCGATAGGCAGATGGGGGAACTTTATGAATCAGGAAGCCCATGGCGGACCCGTTTCAAGGGCATTCCTTGAAGGTTTGCATCTTCCGGTTTTTATTATTAATCAAATGAATATTAATGGTGTATATTATCACCCTACCTTTTTGTATGAATCCATTTGGAGTTTTGTTGGTGTAATCATTTTGATTTCATTAAGAAAGGTAAATCTCCGCAAAGGTGAACTCTTTATTACTTACTTAATCTGGTATTCAATCGGCCGCTTTTTTATTGAAGGAATGAGAACCGACAGCCTCATGCTAACCTCTCATTTGCGTATAGCACAAGTGGTTTCTATAGTCACTATAATTGTCAGTATTTTGTTGTTAATCTTGAGAAGAATAAGAGGGTTATCTGCAGAGAGATATCTTACAAATAAAGAGGTATAAAGATTTTATGAACGAGGAACAAAAACAAACAATTGATTCAAAGTATATCCAGCAGCATTTGGCTAATGAACGTACCTATTTGGCCTGGATTAGGACAAGTATAACGATTATTGGAGTGGGCTTCTTAATTACTAATCTGCATTTTTCAACAATGACTACAAAGATTGAGATCAGTGATGTGCTTGCTAAAATAATAGGTATTGCATCAATTTTATCCGGAATTTTAACCATTATCCTCACAACAATCAGGTATTTTGCAAAAGGAAGAGATATTAATAGTCAGACATTTCGTTTTTCAAAGAGGATGGTTATCTATTTATCCGTATCCTTAATCATTATATTTTTTGTTTTTGCCGTCTATTTCCTATTTGCGTGGGAATTAATAAAGACCTGAATTCATAAGAATTCAGGTCTTTCATTTTAATAAGCGATGCATTCCTAGAATTAATTAATACTATCTGTAAATCCTTTCATTGTAGCTTCATCCATGGGACCGACCATTTTCTTCTGGATAACCCCTTTTGTATCAATAATATAACTAGTAGGGATAGTAAATGCCTGGTACTTAGTTCCGATCATTCCTGTTTCATCAAGCAGAATGGGGAAAGTTAGACCATTATCATTTAAAAACTTTTGAACTTCGTCTTTGCCCTTATCCATGCTGGTAAGATTCACAGCCAGAATGGTAATTCCTTTATCCTTGTTTGCTTTGTAGAAGCTTTCCATATGAGGCATTTCGGCTTTGCACGGAGGGCACCATGTTGCCCAAAAATTAAGAATAACCTTTTTTCCCCGATAGTCAGAAAGCTTAACTTTTTCACCTGTCATGGCGGATAACTTAAAATCCGGTGCTTTTGTACCTACATCCAGCGATGTGATTTTTGTGCCTGGAATATTTTCGAAAGCTGCTGCTTCCTTTGAATTTGCTTCTTCTGCCCTTTCCTTTTTTGCTGCTGTATTCCATATGTTCACTGCCACAATTACAATCACAAGTGCAATAATGGCATACGATAAAAGCCTGTTCTTCTTCAATTTCTTTTTTCCTCCTTTATTGTGTAAAGAATCCAAACAAGGAAAAGCCCAATTAATATAAAAGAAATATTATACGTCATAAAAGTTTTCTCAAATAAACTTAAAATCAAAAGTTCAATTAGAAATATAAACAAAAACACTTGGCTATTTACTTTACTACTTGTCCTATACAAACAGAAAGCTAATACTAAAAAAAGAGCCAGCTGTACTATACCCGCATGATAAACCCCAACTAAAAAACCCTCTGCAGCCTGGAAACCAACAAAATTGAGAAAATACAAAGGAACCATTTCTCTATTTAAAAGGGAAGGTGTCTTTTTATACAGTCTAAAAAGATAAAAAGCAGTAAATCCAGCTGCTATAATTTGCCCTTTTGTACCACCGTTAAAATAAAGAAGGGAAAAAGGAAATTTCACAAATAATGAAAAGTTAAAAACAATATAGCTTAATTTATAAAGCAAGAAAAACAGAAGATATGCATTAGTATACCACTCACCCGGCTTTATCTTCCTTATTCCAGAAAATATGAAACCACTGAAAAGCAAGGTCAATATTGAAGAAATAAGAGTTGCGGGAATAGTAAAACGTCCATAATTTAAATAATCCATATGCTTATACCATCGATTCTATTGTGAATAATTATCATTTTTATATTTGATAGGGTTTTCATTTTTGAATTCCAAATAAACATCCAGATTTTTTTATTGACGATATACCACTAAGGGTATTATGATGTTTTGTGGCTTCAAAAAATTTGATCATAAATACTGCAATGTAAAGACAAAGGCTTTAAATAATCGGCTGCCTTTCATGGTGAAGCAAAAAATTTAGAGCAAGGGTGATAAATATGATATTCGCTGTAATTATAATCGCAGTTATTGCAGTTTCACTATATAAGAGATATGCTCCTGTGAAGGTTCCTTGTGTTAATTTAGAAAACCATATCACCATTAAAAATACTGTTCTTCTGGATATAAGAGATTATAACATTTCTTATAAAAATCAAGTAAACGGCGCAATTAATCTTCCGCTTCCCTATTTAAACAGATATGTGCAGGAAATTCCGAAGTACTCTATTCATTTGGTTGTATCCAACACTATCGAGAAAAACATGGGAGTTAGATTTTTAAGTAAACGGGGATTTAGGGTAACAGGTTTTTCCTGCCTCGAAAGTGAATGCTGATTTTAAGCAGGCATTAAAAGTTGCGGTTGTGAAATTATGGGTGTTGACAGTTTAATGATGATTATATAATATATACCCTGTAAGGTATAAAGCGTGTTAGATTGTTTTATTTTTTTAAATAAAAATATACCCATAGGGGTAACTGAAGGTAAAGGGGACAGGAATAATGCAGGAGAGAAAAAAGACAACAATTGTACTTTTCAGTGGGGACTATGACAAAGCAATGGCAGCCTATATTATTGCAAACGGAGCTGCAGCTTACGATCATGAGGTAACCATTTTCCATACATTCTGGGGATTAAATGCCCTTAGAAAAGACGAACCAATTAAAACAAACAAATCATTCATTGAAAAGCTGTTTGGCTGGATGATGCCAAGAGGCGCAAATAAAATGGGTCTGTCAAAGATGAACTTTGCAGGGATGGGACCGAAAATGATTAAGGATATTATCAAAAAGCATAATGCGATGCCATTGCCTGATTTAATTGAAATGGCAAAAGAACAGGACATTAAGCTTGTTGCTTGCCAGATGACTGTTGATTTATTAGGTCTAAAGCCGGAGGAAATAATGGGCGGGGTGGAATTTGCCGGTGTTGCAGCTTATTTAGGGGATGCAGAAAACGGAAACGTCAACTTGTTTATCTAAGGGGAGGGAATCTAAATGTCGTACACAAATATTATTTTGATTGCGATCATTGTTGTTTTCTTTGCAATGAGAATGATGCCGTTAAAGGGTATTAAAAATATAACAACAGCCGAATTGAAAAATCTTTTAAAAGAGAAAAACAAGCAATTTATCGATGTCAGAACGCCTGCTGAATATAAATCAAGACATATTAGAGAATTTGTAAATATGCCACTACATCAGCTTCCGGAAAAAGCAACCCAGCTTTCAAAGGAGAAAGAGACAATTGTTATTTGCCAAAGCGGCATGCGCAGTGCAAGAGCCAGCAAACAGCTTAAAAAGATGGGCTTTAAAAATATCTCTAATGTTAAGGGCGGAATGAGCGCCTGGAACTAATAGGAGGGAAGAAGTTGAAAACCATTAGTGCAAAAGAAGTAGAAGCATTATTGAATGAGAAAAAACGATTAAATATCATTGATGTTCGTGAAGTTGCTGAAGTGCAGGCTGGTAAAATACCTGGTGCCGTCAATATGCCCCTTGGTCTCATTGAATTCCGTATGCATGAACTCGATAAAGCAAAAGAATATATCATGGTTTGCCGTTCGGGTGCGAGAAGCAGCCAGGCAGCGATGCTTCTTGAATACAACGGATATGACGTTACTAATATGTCTGGCGGAATGATGTCATGGGAAGGTCAGGTTGAATAGAGTTTAATTCGAATCTTTTGGAGGTTTTAATATGGAATCCATAAAAACAGATATGATTGTTGATGCTAAAGGGCTAGCATGCCCGATGCCAATTGTAAGGACAAAAAAGTCAATGAACGAGCTTGAACCAGGTAAAGTCATGGAAGTTTTGGCAACTGATAAAGGGTCAAGAGCTGATATCCAGGCATGGGCAAAAAGCTCTGGACATCAATATCTTGGAACTATCGAAGAAGGAACAGTTCTAAAACATTATTTAAGAAAGTCAACAGGGGATGAAAAAGAAGAAATGAAACATCCTCATGTAATCAATAACGAAGAATTAGAAGCTAAAATCAATAGCGGTGAGAATATGGTTATTTTGGATGTCAGAGAATATGCTGAGTATGCTTTCAACCATATTTCTGGAGCGAAGTCTATTCCTCTTGGAGAATTAGAAGATAGAATGGCCGAACTAGATAAAAGTAAAGAAATCTTTGTTGTTTGCCGTACTGGAAACCGCAGCGATCTTGCAGCACAAAAGTTAGCTCAAAATGGTTTTAACCAAGTGGTAAATGTCATACCAGGTATGAGTAATTGGCAGGGTTCGACCACAAACTAAAAAACAACAAAATTTTTTGTTTAATAATATACCATAGGGGGTAAATCGAATTGACTTTTAAAGCGATGACTTCTAAAGAAGTAACTCAAAAGGTGTTCAATAAAGAAAAACTATTTATTTTAGATGTACGTAATGAAGGTGACTTTCAGGATTGGAAAATTGAAGGTGAAAATTTCACATATCTTAATGTTCCTTATTTTGAACTTCTTGATGGAGTCGAAGGTATTATTGATCAAATCCCTTCAGATAGAGAAATTCTTGTTGTTTGTGCAAAAGAAGGATCATCTGTTTTTGTAGCTGACATGCTATCTGATTCAGGGCTTGAAGTTTCTTATCTTGAAGGCGGCATGAAAGCATGGAGTGAATATCTTGAACCTGTAAAGGTGGGAGATTTGAAGAATGGCGGAGAAATCTATCAATTTGTTAGAATCGGTAAAGGCTGTCTATCCTACATGGCAATCTCCAATGGAGAAGCTGCTATTATAGACGCGACTCGTATGACGGATATATATGTTGATTTTGCTGCGAAAATGGATGCTCAAATTAAGCATGTATTTGATACTCATCTTCACGCAGACCATATTTCAGGAGGAAGAAAAACAGCTGAGCAAACCGGTGCTTCCTACTGGCTGCCTCCAAAGGATGCAGAAGAGGTAACCTTTGATTACAAGCAGCTTGAAGAAGGCAAGGATGTTATGATTGGAAATACCAAAATATCGATTCAGCCTTTATATTCACCAGGCCATACAATTGGATCAACATCTTTTGTCATCGATGACACATATCTTTTAACTGGTGATATTCTGTTTATCGATTCTATCGGAAGACCAGACCTAGCAGGTAAAGCTGAGGACTGGGTAGCGGATTTACATGAAACTCTCTATAACCGTTACAAAGAACTTTCTGATGAACTAATCGTTTTTCCTGCCCACTTCATGATCATTGATGAATTAAATGATAATGGCAGTGTAAGTGAAAAGCTTGGAACTCTTTATGCCCGTAACCATGGCTTAAATATTGAGGATGAGGCAGAGTTCAGAAGAACTGTTACCGAAAACCTTCCGCCACAGCCTAATGCATATCAGGAAATTCGGGAAACAAACATGGGAAAAATTAATCCTGACCTGGATAAACAAAGAGAAATGGAAATTGGACCAAACCGCTGTGCGGTTCGCTAATAACATTTAAATTTAGGAGGAGTTAAAGATGGAAGCAGCAAAGGTATTAGATGCAAAAGGGCTAGCATGCCCAATGCCGATTGTAAAAACTAAAAAAGCGATTAATGAATTAGAATCTGGACAAATCTTAGAAATTCATGCGACAGACAAAGGTGCAAAGAATGACCTCGCGGCATGGGCTAAATCTACAGGTAACGAATTACTGCAATCGACTGAAGAAGACGGAGTATTTAAATTCTGGCTTAAGAAAGCCTGAAAATTGAAAGAGAAGGCACTTAGTGCCTTTTTCTTTTAGGGAGGTTTTGGGGTGAGCTGGACATTTATAATTGTACTGTTTTTGGTGGGTATTATTGGGTCGTTTATTTCAGGAATGGTAGGGATTGGCGGAGCAATTGTCAATTTCCCTATGCTGCTTTTTATTCCGCCATTGTTAGGTTTTACAGCCTTTACCGCACATGAGGTATCAGGGATTAGTGCTGTACAGGTCTTTTTTGCAACAATTGGAGGGGTTTTAGCCTATCGTAAAAGCGGTTTTTTAAATAAAAAGATTATTTTTTCTATGGGAGCTAGTATTTTAACCGGAAGTTTTATTGGCGGTTATTTCTCTGATAGGCTTCCCGAGTCCGGTATTAATCTTGTTTATGGAATTCTTGCACTTTTAGCCGTTATATTAATGTTTATCCCCAAAAAAGGCTTGGATGACATCCGCGCTGAAGATTTAAAGGTAAATTTGGTTTTAGGAATGGTTCTTGCATTTTTTGTGGGCATTAGCGCAGGGATTGTTGGTGCAGGCGGAGCTTTTCTGCTTGTTCCCATCATGCTGACCATTTTAAAAATACCAACTAGGATTACTATAGCTTCCTCACTTGCCATTACAATGATTTCATCCATTGGTGTTACTATTGGAAAGATTTCAACAGGTCAGGTTCTGCTCTGGCCAACTGTAGTAGTTGTTATTGCAAGCTTGTTCGCTTCAACATTGGGAGCCAAGGCCGGAAAAAAATTAAATACAAAAATATTGCAGGGTATTCTGGCTGTGCTAATTGGAATAACAGCCATTAAAATATGGATTGATATTCTTTTCTAAAAATGAATACCAAAAAAGATTTGAAGAGGAGGATTAATAATGTTTCATTATACGGTTTCTACTTCAAAGAGTTTGGAAGAAGCAATTGATTCACTCGAACAGAACCTAAAAGAGTTTAAGTTTGGGGTCTTATGGAAATTGGATTTGAGAGGAAAGCTTCAGGAAAAAGGTGTTGACTTTAACCAGCCCTATTTCATTTTGGAAGTATGCAATCCTCAGGAAGCAGCAAAGGTATTGACCATTAATGAACTTACTGGCTATTTCCTTCCATGTAAAATTACTGTTTATGAAAGTGAAGGAACAACAAAAATCGGTTTGGCTAAACCGTCAATTTTGGTAGGAATGCTGGAGAACGACGACCTTAAGGCCGTTGCTGAGGAAATTGAAAAAACTTTGATTGGTGTTCTGGATAAAACAAAGTAAAGGCTCCCAATGGGAAGCCTTTTTTTAATCATTTCTTTAGTCCATCGACCCGGTATTTGTTTTAAGATAGAAATTCTGCTGGATTTAATCCGAGTTCTCTGCAAATTTCGCTAACCATTTGCTTCTCATTCTGATCAAACTGGCCATCAGCATAACCAATAGCTATACAATAACGGGCAACCAGGCGTGCAATTTCCGGTTTGGACCGAACTTTTCCAAGAGCCCTGAATGCTTCCGCGCGTCCAAGCATTCGATCACTTTCTAAACGCTGGATAAAATAGTTGAATTGTTGAATTACCTTATTAGTATCAAATACACGAAGCTCTTCACTTTGATTTACGAATTCCAGCATTTTTTGCCTTTCGGATGGATCAAGTCTTCCGTCTGCCATACTGACCAAAGCACAGGCTGCAACCACTGCATCGAGCACATCCTGGCTTTTAAAACGGCTGAAAAGCTCCTGTGCCCGCCTTTTTTGCTGCATTGCCCATTCGGTAACATCCGTTTGTGAAGGAGACCATGAGTTTCCACAGCTCATGCATGAAAACTTTAGCTGGTTCTTTCCAAGAAATCCGCCAAGCAAGCCTATTGGACCGAGGATAAGCCCGCCAATCGCAGCCTTTCCGAGTCCAAACCCTTTCTGTCCAGTTCTGACATTGGTCGAATGGCAGCGCGGGCAGACAATATTTTCCCCGCCATAGGTTGTTTGGGATGGTGAGTAGGAGTTTTGGCCAAATGAGTTTTGGCCAAATGGCTGTGCTGGCTGATTAAATGAAGGCTGGGTAGTCTGAAATTCAGCAGGGCTGTAAGAATTCTGCCCATAAGCCCCGGTTTGTCCGCTTTGGGAAAACGGCTGGTTTTGTGTTGTATAACTTGCAGCAGCCGGAGGAGCATCATCAACCGTTACGCCGAAATTACGACAAAGTGCAGAAAGCCCTCCCTGAAATCCGCTTGCAATAGCATTGAATTTCCACTCACCATTGTGCCTGTATAATTCTGCAGCAACAATCGCCGTTTCCACCGTAAAGTCCCTGCCAAGGTTAAATCGCAATATTTCTTCATTTGTTTGCTCATTAAAAATTCGAACATAGGCATTCGATATCTGTCCAAAGCTTTGCCCTTTCATCTGGGCATCATGGATGGTAATCGTAAAGGCTATCCGGTGAATGTGTGGAGGGACCATACTTAAATTAATCCGTATTTGCTCATCGTCCCTTTGTCCTGATCCTATTCGATTGTCCCCGCTGTATATTACGGACCCGTTCCCACCTGTGGGATTATTGTAAAAAATAAAATCTAGATCATTTTGTACCTTACCTGTTTGTCCCAATAAAAAGGCGGAAGCATCCAGATCATAATTAGATCCAGAAGTATTAATGTTCCAGCCAAGCCCGACTACAACGTTTTGCAGGCCAGGATGTGATTTTGTTAAATCTACCTTTTGCCCTTTGCTTAATATTACTCCCAACTTGTCCACTCCTTTCGATTCATTTCTTTCTGGAATCAGTAAAACTTTAATATATATCGATACGTTTAATCTTTTAAAAAGTTTCAATACGCTAGCAGGAACTTGAAAATATCTATATATTTCAATGACGAAGGGAGAACTATCCTCTTTGTATAAATATGGAAAAGGTATTAGTTTTAGTTTGATTATAACTTCTTTTTAATCCCTAAGCGAACTATATCCATAAAGAAAAAGAAAAGAATAGAAAAAGATTCCCCAAGTGAGTTTTTATAAAGCACTGTCTCGGAAAAAGCACTTCTACCGATTACATTTATTTTTTAAGAGAAAAAAACAATAAAAAGGACAAAGCCTGAATCTCGGACTTTGTCCTTAAATTTATGGGGATTGATGCAAAATCAGTTAGTGTTCGATTTCCTGAATTTTTTTAATAAACGACAACTGGCTCATACGTACTAAGATTATCATACACGCTTTTCATAATAGTGCTTGGCGTGTTGACGCAGCCGCCCGAGCCTGCGGCAAGATAGGCATTGCTTGCCCAGTTTTTCCGCCAGCTTGCATCATGGAACCCTTGCCCGCCATTTGTAAAAGGAGCCCAGTAATTTACTTTTACAGAGTAATTGGGATTGCCGACTTCGCTGCCAGTGAGCGTGGATGGCGTTCGTTTATAGAGGATATACCACACGCCCGGTGCTGTATCTTCATGAGTGTTATGCCTTCCGGTAACCACATTTGTTGTAACAGCCAATTTTCCATTTTTGTAAATCCAAATGCGCTGCTCCTGAATGGACACTTCTGCATACGTCTCGCCGATGCCATTGTTCGCAGTGGTTTCATACCCATAGCCTTCATTGGTCCAGCCATGGCCATAAATATTTGAGGCGGAAATCGATTTTTCTCCATTTTCAAAAGCCTTTTTAACCAGCTCCGTTTCCTTTTCAACATCTAATCCCCATCCATAGCCTTGGCCTTTTACCGATATGACTGAGCCTGAATGGGTTTTAAAGGTGAAGTTTTTATCTAGTGTAGATTGGGAATTATCAATTTCCGCAATCTTCTCCTTAATGCCGTTCGGGTCAATTGTAATCTTCATATCCTTTGAAACAGAGGCATTTTTAATTAAGTCACTTGCTTTTAAAGTGTTCACTCTGTCCTGTACCTTATAATCAAGAGTCTGTTGAAGAAGGCCTTGCAGCACTTTCTTTTCCTCTTTTATAACCGGACTATTTTCTTTAATAGGGTGAATGTACACAGGTTTGAGATTGATATCGCTGCTATATTCCTGTTTCTTATAATCTTCCATGAGACTAGAAACATCATACTGTTTTCCATTCATGCTTTTGGAGACAGTGATTTTGCCATCTTCCAGCTTCGCTTCCGCATTCCTGGGGGCTTTTAAACCTTTATTCATTATCACAAGCTTTTCTTCTACTCGCTTTTTCATTGTTTGGCTTCGGTACTGATCCGCGTTTTTAGGGATCAGTGTAAAGTTTTTTGCCTTCGAGGATGGAAAAATTGTCTGCTGGCTTTTAAGTAATTTCTCCACTTCAGGTAAATCGGTATCCGTAAATCCCATATGCGTATCTATTTCATCTAAAATTTGCTGTTTCCCAACAAAGACTTTATTTTTTAATACAGATGTATTTAATCTTTTAATTGCCTGATTGGCCGTCAATCCACCGACACTTTTGTTATTAATTGTGATCTTCGAATTGAAACGGGTTGTCTGATAATACCCTAGTCCCGCCACTAGCAGGGCAAAAAGAATGAAAATTCCCGTTATGATAAATTTCCTGCTTGTATTCTTCTGTGTTCCCGTAACCGTAACATCTGCCATGCTGCTCATTCCCGTTCCCTCCTCGTACCTTCTTAACCAGGTACCAACTTTCACTACTTTTAGCTAGTTTTTCTATCAAAACTATCGAATAGTTTACTCCATTCTTCTTAAATAATCACTATAAATATTAATAGATTTGTTAGTGCCGAATGTGTCGCAATTTGTAAAAGATAAAAAAAATTATCATTGGATTTTTTAAAGCTCACATAACGCCATTAAATTGGGCAATTTTGGCCTTTTTTTGGCTAATCAGAATTTATATCCATAAATTCTGAACGCATAAGCAAAACTAAGGCATCCGCCAAAAAGGACTTGGCGAATGCCAAGTTTTTCTAATGATATACAAAATTGAATTCTAGTATTACCTTTGTCTCAAGGTTTGTATATTAATAGACTAGATATCGCGCCCAATACTTAAAGTATTATAGAACGGGAATAATTATAATGGAGTTTTTGCGTTAACAGTTTTGTCACTTTACATACCCTACGTGGGTATGCTTTAATTGGGGTAAAGGAGGCTGAGTAATGCTTTTTGAAGATGAAGAATTGGAGCTTAATGATGCCAGTTGTTCTCATAGCGACCGTAAAAGCCACCATTCAGAAAAAGTGAAAAAAAATTTAGTAACGCGGCTTAATCGCATTGAAGGACAGATACGCGGTATAAAAGGCTTAATTGAAAAAGATACTTACTGTGACGATGTCATTACCCAGATTTCAGCTACCCAGTCTGCCTTAAACAGTGTGGCAAAGCTTTTGCTTGAAGGCCATATGAAGACTTGTGTGGTAGAGAGAATCCAGGAAGGGGACCTTGAAGTCCTGGATGAGGTTCTTTTAACAGTTCAAAAATTAATGAAAAAATAGGAGGAGATTAATAATGGAAACAGTTACTCTAAACGTAAAAGGTATGTCATGCGGTCATTGTGTAAAAGCAGTTGAAGGAAGCGTAGGAAAATTAGACGGAGTCGAAAGAGTACTTGTAGACCTTAATAAAGGTCAGGTTGTTGTTGAGTTTAAAGCCGACCAGGTTAATCTCGACCAAATCAAAGCAACAATCGATGATCAGGGTTATGATGTCGTTTAATTATTAACCTAAAATATAGCCCTTGCGCCTTTGCGTTGGGGCTTTCTTTGACCGTGGCCTTTATACATATCAAGATGCCCATTTTAAGAATAATAGGTTAAAATTGTTTGATTTATACCCTACATAGGTATAGTATAATAACATTAAGAGATTCAAAACAGGGGAGGAACGTACAATGGTTTCGCTTAAAGAAGTACAACTGCCAATCACTGGAATGACATGTGCAGCCTGTTCAGCCAGAATCGAAAAAGGTTTGAAGAAAATAGATGGTGTATCGGAAGCCAACGTCAACTTGGCTTTAGAAAAAGCTTCATTAAAATATAATCCTGATATGACAAACGTAGCAGCTTTTGAAAAGAAAATCTGTGACTTGGGTTACGGTGTTGCATCCGAAAAAGCAGAATTTGACATTATGGGTATGACATGTGCAGCCTGTTCCGCAAGGATTGAGAAGGGCTTAAATAAACTGGAGGGTGTTAAGGCAGCTACCGTTAACTTAGCTCTTGAATCAGCGAGCGTCGAGTATAATCCTTCCCAGTTGAATATCCAGGAAATAATAAGCCGGGTCGAAAAACTGGGCTATCAGGCAAAAGTAAAACAGGAGAATAATGACACACAAGATTATCGAGAAAAAGAAATAGAGAAGCAAAAAGGAAAATTTATTTTTTCTGTTATTTTAGCTTTCCCGCTGCTTTGGGCTATGGTTAGCCACTTTAAATTTACTTCCTTTATCTATTTGCCGGATATGCTGATGAATCCATGGGTCCAATTTGCTCTGGCAACACCAGTTCAGTTTGTTATAGGAAAACAGTTTTATGTAGGCGCTTTTAAAGCATTGCGAAACGGAAGCGCCAATATGGACGTATTAGTTGCTTTAGGAACCTCCGCTGCCTATTTTTACAGCGTGTATTTATCCATTATTTCTATAGGCTCTAATGGTCACATGGTAGATCTTTATTTTGAAACAAGTGCCGTACTCATTACACTTATTATTCTTGGAAAATTATTTGAAGCCAGGGCTAAGGGGCGGTCGTCTGAAGCCATAAAAAAATTAATGGGTCTGCAGGCTAAAACCGCTACTGTTTTTCGAGATGGAATTGAATTGGAGGTCCCTCTTGAACAAGTTGTTGTAGGTGACATTCTTTATGTGAAGCCAGGAGAGAAGGTTCCGGCAGACGGTGAAATTGCTGAGGGTCGATCAGCCCTGGATGAATCGATGCTCACTGGAGAAAGTGTGCCTGTTGATAAAACGGTCGGCGACGCAGTCATTGGAGCCACAATTAACAAAAATGGCTTTTTAAAAGTTAAAGCTACAAAGGTAGGAAGAGATACAGCATTAGCTCAAATCATTAAAGTAGTTGAAGAAGCACAGGGCTCTAAAGCTCCAATTCAGCGCTTGGCAGATAAAATATCGGGTATTTTCGTTCCAGTCGTAGTGGGTATTGCCGTCATCACTTTTCTAATCTGGTATTTCTGGGTAAGCCCGGGGGAGTTTGCCGAAGCACTTGAAAAATTGATAGCTGTTCTCGTTATTGCATGCCCATGTGCACTCGGGCTTGCAACTCCGACTTCCATAATGGCAGGTTCGGGACGTGCGGCTGAGTTTGGTGTGTTATTTAAGGGTGGAGAGCATCTTGAACTAACTCACCGTATTACAACAGTCATTCTTGATAAAACAGGAACCGTTACAAATGGCAAGCCAGTTCTGACGGATTTAATTATTAATGGAGATATTGATGAGAAAAACTTTGCCAGATTGGTTGGAGCTGCCGAGAGAAAATCAGAGCATCCACTTGCAGAAGCCATCGTTCAGGGAATTAAAGAAAGAAATATTGAAATGGCTGAGGCAGAGGAGTTTGAAGCAATTCCGGGCTTTGGAATAAAAGCTGTTACTGAAGGTAGGAACTTACTAATTGGAACCCGAAGACTGATGAAGAAATTCGAAGTGGATCTGGGTTCTGCTGAGAAACAAATGGAGACCCTCGAGGAGAACGGAAAAACGGCCATGCTTGTGGCTATTGATGGAACATATGCAGGAATAGTTGCTGTAGCCGATACAGTTAAAGAAACTTCAAAGCAGGCAATCAAGCGCCTTAAAGATCTTGGACTTGAAGTTATTATGATAACCGGAGACAACCAGCGTACTGCCAAGTCTATTGCGAACCAGGTAGGAATCGACTCTGTGATCGCAGAGGTACTTCCTGAGGGCAAGGCAGACGAAGTGAAAAAGCTTCAGGTGCAGGGAAAAAGGGTTGCAATGGTCGGAGATGGAATTAACGATGCACCTGCTCTTGCCCTGTCGGATATTGGGATGGCGATCGGTACTGGAACTGATGTGGCAATGGAAGCTGCTGATATCACTCTTATGAGAGGCGACTTAAACAGCATTGCAGATGCTATTATTATGAGCAAGAAAACCATCCGAAATATTAAACAAAATTTATTCTGGGCTTTCGGATACAACATATTAGGTATTCCTGTAGCTGCTCTGGGTTTCTTGGCCCCGTGGCTTGCAGGCGCTGCCATGGCTTTCAGTTCTGTTTCCGTTGTACTAAATGCTCTAAGGCTTCAGCGGGTTAATATAAAATAAAAAAGCTAACCGGGTAAGGAGTGGAATAATGAAAAAGTGGGCTATTGCAGCAATTATCTACCTGTTTGCTGTTATTGGAGGGTACCAGGTCTATGCACAGTTTATCCAGAAGGATGGCATTGTGGCGCATTCCTCATCTAACCATGAATCTGGTGAGCATGACGAAACTGAATCAGGCATGCATGAACACGGAGATAGTCATCAATCAAGTGATGTCAAAGCAAAAGTAACTTATAACAACTCAGCATTAACCATTACTTTGGCAGACAAAGATGGTAATCCTGTTGATAATCTAGAAGTAAATCACGAAAAAATTATACACTTAATTGTTGTAGATGAAGGATTGGAAAAATACTATCATCTCCATCCGGAAAAAACTGGAGTTGGAACTTTCCAGGTTAAACAACCTTTGGAAAATGGCAATTATAAAGCGTTTGTTGATATAAAACCTAAGGGACTGAATTATGAGGTAATGCCAGTAAAAATTAAAATAGGTGAGGCTGCACATAACCATCCACATAGCCTTACTCCTGATACTTCTCTTGAAAAGAGAGTAGAAGGAGAAAAGGTTCAAATGAAGATGAGCAGCCAGAAATCATCTGAACCAGTGAACTTATCTTTTAGCCTGGACAAAACAAAGCTGGAGCCTTATCTTGGCGCAGCTGGGCATGTCGTCATTCTGGATAAAAAAGGAGAACATTATCTTCATGTCCATCCGGTTAAGGAAAATGAACCTGTATTTCAGACGGAATTTAATAGACCAGGCGTATATAAAATATGGGCTGAATTTAAGCAAAATGGAAAGGTTAGAGTATTTCCTTTTGTCGTTGAAATTAAATAGTTTAGGATAAACTTATGCCTGGTCGGAAGCTCCGATTGGGCACTTTTTTGTTTGAGGGAGTTATCGTCATAATGAAAAACTTGTATGAAAAATGTCCGACTTGTATAATAGGATTAACATAAAAAAATATGAACGGCAAAAACAGGTGCTAATTTCTGCAAAATTGCAGATTCTTAGCTTAATAGGGAAGCTGGTGAAAAACCAGCGCGGTCCCGCCACTGTAAGTGTGAGCGACCTATAGCATGTCACTGTCATTTCGATGGGAAGACATAGGAAGCAATGATCACGAGCCAGGAAACCTGCCTGTTTTTTCGCACCAAAAGCCTACGCGGATAGGAGGGTGTTAAGACAGAAGCGTTTTCGGCTTTCCTGCCTTAACCTGATAAAACCTCCTCCTTCATAGGGGGATTTTTTTATGGACTTTTTATAAAAGGGGAGAGGAAAAAGCAAATGTTTGCAAATCGACAGACAAAGATTTTTCTAATGATGGTTTTATTGCTGGCTATTCTTACCGGAGGATTGCAGAAACCGGTGTTTGCAGCGGAAACAGCAAAAGGATATGTTTCCGTTATTGGAGACGTCAAAACTGGTGCTATACTACCGGACACCGAGGTTAACTTTACAGAGAATCAAACGGCATTGGATGTATTAAAAAACACTACCGGTATAAATAAAGTTGAATTATCTAAAGATGGCAGATCTTTAATCACAATAAATAACTTATCTACTACACCAGATGGAACGTTTTATTGGGCTTTTTACATTAATGGAATCGGCGCTCAAGTTAATTATGACGAGTATAAAGTAAATAACGGCGATAAACTTACTTTTGTTTATACAGATTGGACCAAGCCTTCAAATCAAAAGGTAACTGTAAAGATTCTTGATAAAAGTGGGAAAGATATTGTACCTACTGTTAACCAATATCTGAATCCTACCTCTATCATAGGACAGCCCACGGCACTTCAATTACTGCAAACAGGATTGGGAAAAGACAAAGTTGGAATCGAAGTTGATCCTAAATATGGGCCATTTATTACTTCTATTAACGGAATAATTCCTGCTAAAGGTGACTATTGGGGATTTTATGTCAATGGCAAAATGGCAGATGTAGGTGCAGGTACCTATCAATTAAAACCTGGCGATGAGGTAATGTTTAAATACGAAGCATCTGCACCACCTGCTGATACGCCAAGCCAAGATGCACCTGCAGATTCCAATACCACACCTGCAAAACCGATTGCAAAAGAAGAAATTCAAAAGTCAATTGACTCGGCAGTACAATATGTTCAAAAGGATCAGGTTAGTGATTGGGAAGCAATTGCTTTAAGACAGTCAGGAAAAGCTATTCCTTCAAGCTACTTAGAAGGAGTAATCAATCAAATTAAAAGTAAAAATGGGCATTTCACTAAAATAACAGATTATGAGCGTATTGCTATGGGAATTCTGGCAGCAGGCGGAAACCCTTCTAATGCCGGCGGATATGATTTAATAAAATCCATTTATACCGGCAACATAATCAAGCAAGGAATGAATGGTGTTGCCTATGCGCTGATTGCATTGGACAGCACCAACGCTGCTATACCCGCATCTGCCACATGGACCAAAGAAAAGATTATAAATGAATTATTATCTAATCAAAATAAAGATGGCGGATGGCCATTAGATGTTAAAGGAAGTTCCGACCCTGATGTAACAGCAATGGTGTTAACAGCCCTTGCCCCACATAAGAAGGGGGAAGGAAGCATGTCAGCCCTTGTCACTCAAACATCTGGATCAGGTGTACAGTCTTCAATTGATAAAGGCGTTAATTATATAAAAGAACAATTTCAGTCAGGAAAAATTTCTAACAGTTCTACAGCTGCTCAGGCAGTAATTGCTTTATCCTCAGTAGGAATAGAGGCTAATGGAGTTCAAAAAAATGGAATCGGTCTTGTTGAATATCTTAAAACCTTCCAAAACCCAGATGGCGGATTTATTCTCAATAAAAAAGGGCCAAGTGATCCAATGGCTTCTGAGCAAGGAATTCAAGCACTTGTTGCCTATCAGCTTTATACAGCAGGAAAAGGATCTCTGTATTCATTTGCCAACAGTGCACCTGTTAAGGTAACACCTGTACAGACAAAGCCTGCTCAGGTACAAACGGCACAGCAAACACAGACAGTAAAGCAGCCGGTGAAATCAACCACTGCAAGTGCAAGTGGACATCCGCTGCCAAAAACGGCTAGCAATACGGCAAACCTTATTGTTTTTGGGGTACTGATAATCCTCATGGGTCTTGTATTATACTTCCGTATGAATAGAAATAGAGTTTAGGATTTTTGTAAAGATCCCTCGCAATAACGAGGGGTCTTTTACATGAAACCTTTCAACAAGCAACTAGGAGTGAAAGAAATGAAACGTTTTACTTTATACGGGATGATAGTTTTTCTTTTATTTAGTTTAAGTGCCTGCGGAACAAAAGAAGAAAGCAAAGCCGTAAGCAAAGAAACGACAGCCAGTGAAAAAGTGGAGAAGGATAATAAAAAGCCTAAAAAACCTGATGCTTCAAAACAGCAGACAGCTCAGAAAACGGAAAAGCAAACGAGTACCAATACCACTCAAACAACTGAAAAAAATATCGTAGCAGTTCAGCCAGCCGCACCTGCAGCACCTCAACCTAAAACGCCTGCTGTTCAGCCGAAGACGGCAACAGCACCAAAACCGGCAGCACCCGCTCCACAGCCAGAAACAACTTCAAAGCCTGCGGCAACAGCACCTGCAAAACCAGCTGCTGCACCTAAACCTCCAGCTCCAAAACCAGTGGTGAAACCTCCAGCACTGGTTCATACCGTTGTGTTCTCCATTACAGGACCTAAAGATAAAGGAACCTTATTAAGCTCAAGAAAGGTGGAATTTACTGAAGGTAATACTATCCTTGACATATTGCTAAAAGCAGCTGGGAAGAGTAATGTGGATTATAACGGCAGTGGCTCTGCTGCCTATGTTGAAGGAATAGACGGAATTTACGAATTTGACTATGGCCCCATGAGCGGCTGGATATTTAAGCAAAACGGAGCAGGCATTCCTAAGAGTGCCGGAGCGATAAAGGTAAAAGACGGTGACCGAATTGAGTGCATATATAAAGAAAAATAATTTTAATAGGAAAAGTTAATGAAGAGCCGATTTGAAGAATTCCATCCTCTTGTCTCTTTCATTTTCTTTGTCCTTGCATTATCTCTTTTTATTTTGATGATTCACCCAGTCTTTTTATTACTGGGCCTTATATTCATTCTGATGATTAATATAACGTACAGATCGATTGAACAGCTGAGACAGTGGGCTGCTTTTATGATAATAAGCAGCCTCTTTATTTTTCTATTAAATCCTCTTTTTAATGAAAGGGGAAGACATGTATTGTTTGTGTTCCACCAGCACCGAATTACAGCGGAATCATTGGTATACGGGGGAATGAGCGCTCTTTCCCTTGTTGTTATTATGGCTATGTTTGTTTCCTATAATAAAATCATGACACCCAATAAGCTATTATTTTTATTTTCTAAGATACTTCCACAGTTTGCTGTACTGCTGATGCTGACCCTCCGTTTTATACCCTTAATGAAGAGGCGGCTTGATGAAATTTCCTCAATTCAATTAAGTAAAGGAATTTCTGTATTACATGGGCCCTTGAACAAAAGAGTAAAAACCGGCCTGCTATATGTCCAGGTTCTCCTTACTTATTCACTAGAGGAAGCCATCCAAACAGCGGATTCCATGAAAGCAAGAGAATATGGAAAAGGATTAAGATCTTCATATGAATATTTCAAATTTAAAAAGCGGGATGGCCTGGCTCTAGTCTACTTACTTCTATTGTATTTATTAATATTATGGGGCAGGTTTAATGGTTTTGGACATTTGACAGTTTATCCTATTATGGAGTCATGGCAGCTTGGAACGGGTGATATAAGGATTATGTTTTTTTATTGCTTATTTTTAGGCTTTCCACTTTTGATTGAATTGGGGGGATATTTTCGATGGCGTATATTGAATTAAAAAATGTTTCATTTTCCTATCCGGACGCAAACCAGCCTGCCATTCATAACTTATCTCTCCAAGTGGAAAAGGGACAGTTTATTGTCCTTTTCGGTGCCTCTGGCTCAGGTAAAAGTACTCTTTTGCGTCTTTTAAAAAAGGAAATCGTGCCACATGGAGAGCTTTCGGGTGAGATCCTTTTAAATGGGGGTTCAATCGAGAACCAAACTGTGAATACAGGCTTTGTTTTCCAGGATCCGGAGAATCAGGTAGTTGCTGATAATGTTCTTCATGAAATGGTGTTTGGCCTTGAAAATATAGGTTTATCTACAAATGAGATGAGAAGCAGGATTGCAGAGATGGTTCATTATTTTGATGCCGAGAACCTATTGAACCGGGATACGCATGAACTTTCAGGCGGTATGAAACAGCAGATTAATTTGGCATCTGTTCTCCTTATGCAGCCGGATATTCTTCTGCTGGATGAACCCACAGCCCAGCTGGACCCTGTAAGTGCCAGAGAGTTTTTAAATATGCTGGTCCACCTAAATGAAGAGTTTGGAATGACGATTATTCTGGCTGAGCACCGTTTGGAGGAAATATTTCTGCTTGCAGACAGTATTGTTTTAATGGATAAAGGAGAAGTGAAGGTTCAGGGAGGGACCCGCCAGGTTCTTGAAAATCTATGGAGAAACCCTCCTTTTAATAAGTATGTTCCTAGTATTCCTTCGCTTTATTTAAGCCTTGGAGGGAAAGAAAAGCTGCCTCTTTCAGTTAAGGAAGGGCGAAGCTGGACCCAGACTGTGGAGATTGCTAAAAAAGATAAAACAAGATTGGCTGAAATAACAGAAGAGATCCTTAACGCCCAAAATCTATATTTTCAATATCAGAAAGAAGATGGTTATATATTAAAGGAACTGAATCTTTCTATCAGAAAAGGTGACTTTTATGCTCTCTTGGGTGGTAATGGCTCTGGAAAGTCAACTTTATTGAAGCTGCTGGCGGGTGTGTTAAAGCCAGAGAGAGGGAAGCTTATTTTCAAGGGAAAACAGTTAAAGGCATGGAAAAATAAAAGCCTTGCAGCTGAAATAGGCTATTTGCCGCAAAACCCTAAGTTATTTTTCATACAGGATACTGTAGAAAAAGAAATTCAGGATACTCTTGAACAATGGGGATTAAAGAACGAACATGAGGTTGAGCCTCTTCTGGAGAAGCTTGGAATAAATCATCTTCGCCATAATCATCCATACGATTTAAGCGGCGGAGAACTTCAGAAAGCAGCGCTAGCCTGCCTGCTTTTAAGAAAGCCTGAAATTCTGCTGCTGGATGAACCTACAAAGGGACTGGATCCCTTGTCGAAGGATCATTTAGCAGATATTCTTTGTAAGTTGAATTGCGAGGGCGTTTCTATCCTGATGTCCACCCACGATGTAGAGTTTGCAGCCCGCTACGCCTCAAAATGCGGAATGATGTTTCAGGGAAGTATAACATCGGAATCTGAGCCCGATGCTTTTTTTAGTGGGAATTTCTTTTATACTACGATGGTACAACGGCTGTTTCGCAGTAGGTCCGACCAACAAATCGTTACCCTCGAGGAGGCAGTTGAGCTATGCAGGCTAAGAAGATAATTGTTACTTCAGCGGCACTCCTTATGGTTGCACTGCTCTTATATTTATCATTTAGCTTGCAAAGTCAGTATATATGGCTAAGCCTGGCCATTGTTGTCCTTTCAATGCTGCTGTTATTAATAAGGTTTGAAAAAAGAAAGGCAGAACCACGCGAACTGGTGTTGCTTGCTGTCCTCGCGGCTATTGCGGCTGTAGGCAGGGTTCCGTTTGCCAGTATTCCAAGTGTTCAGCCTACAACTTTTGTGATTATGATGTCAGGATTGGTTTTTGGTGCAGAGAGTGGCTTTATTATTGGGGCGGTCGCAGCACTTGCATCAAATATGATCCTTGGCCAGGGACCTTGGACACCCTGGCAGATGGCTGCCTGGGGACTTGTCGGTTTCTCCGCAGGCTTATTAAAGAACAGCCGATTAATGAACTGGACCTGGGGCAGGGTGGTCTTCGGAATTGTTTGGGGATTTTTATTTGGGTGGATTATGAATATTTGGGGTTACTTTTCCTTTACACAGGGAGGAAATCTCTTTGAATTAAAATCAATATTCACTTACTTTGCTGCCAGCGCTCTGTTTGATGCCATGCATGCTGCATCAAATGTCTTTTTTCTGGTTTTGTTTGGCAAGCCCTGGATGAAAATACTTACCAGGTTTAAAAGGAAATATGGGCTGATGGAATTTTGAGAAACGTAGTTAACCACTTTTCATAAATGATATCTTAACATCAAATTGATCCATAAAAAGGTTGAAATTGATGTTAAAATCAACTTAAGATCTCCCCTTCACGCAAAGGGAGTTTTTTCATCCTCTTGTCATCTTCAATGATTAGGTATATTCTGAAACAGAATTAAATATCGCGAAAAACTGCTAGGGGTGCCCAGGTATGGGCTGAGAGAAAAACACTCGTTTTTTAACCCTTTGGACCTGATCTGGATCATACCAGCGTAGGAAAGTAGTGAGAAACTGTTTTTTCTCTAACTTTTTTAAGCTAACCAGGTCCGATTGGGAACCTGGTTTTTTATTTGCGTAAAAAAATAAGGAGAGAATATCAATGGAACTAAATGAACAGCCCAACGAAGGTTTAACTAGCAGAATTGATGATAAATTGCCTCCTGCTAAAAGCTTTTTATATGGTCTCCAGCATGTCTTTGTTTCAAATGTCTGGCTTGACCCAATTTTTGTAGCGGCAATGATTGGTCTGCCGCTGACTTTATCCGCCAATATTGTAAACAGTATTTTTATTGCTGCAGGACTGGTAACGCTAATCCAGGCTACTAGACTAGTTCGGCTTCCAATCGTGCAGGGACCTTCCGCCGCTTTTGATTCGATTATGATTGCCGCGGGAAAGGCACATGGGCTTGCAGCAGCTAGTGGAGGAATCCTGTTAAGTGCTCTTATTGTTTTTATTTTGTCTATTACAGGATTAATTGGCCGCTTGAAAGCAATATTTACTCCTGTTATTTCGGGGACAGTTATTTTTGTTGTTGGTATTTCACTTTCAAGCTTTACGCTTTTTGAATTCCTTGGAGGGACACCGGGAATGGAAAGCTTTGCAAAGCCTTCGACACTTGCTATGTCTATACCAACAGCGGGTGTAGTTATTCTATTATCACTATTTGGCAAAGGAATGTGGAAGTCTTTTTCTTTCTTAATCGCTTT
This sequence comes from Neobacillus sp. FW104-15D2, assembly GCF_058790155.1. Taxonomy (NCBI): domain Bacteria; kingdom Bacillati; phylum Bacillota; class Bacilli; order Caryophanales; family Bacillaceae; genus Neobacillus; species Neobacillus sp. FW104-15D2. The sequence goes on along the minus strand of NZ_JBYTCJ010000003.1, from coordinate 38,112 downwards.
AGTAATTGGTGATATTATAGCGTCTCTTTTGGGGAAAACTAATTTTTCCATTATTGCTGACAAGAGTTGGTTTGGATTGCCGCACTTTCTTCCTTACGGTGCATTAACCTTTCATTGGAGCACTTTTATTACTTTCTTTGTTGCCTATATTGTAGCCGTTATTGAAGCAATGGGTGTATATCAGGCTTCTGCTGAAACACTGAAGGTCGATCTTGACTCCAAACGAATCCGAAATGGCTTTGCAGGTGAGGCAGCAGGTTCAATGCTTTCTTCATTAATTGGCGGATTTCCAACCACTGCTTATGCCCAAAATGTAGGTCTATTAAGGTTAACAGGGGTAGGGTCAAGATATCCAGTTATGTATGCAGGGGTAATATTTCTAATTCTAGGCCTTGTTCCGAAAGCTGGTGCTCTTTTGGCATTGACACCTGATGCCGTGGTAGGAGGCATCTTTTTACCCGCTGCAGCAAGTCTCATATTTACTGGAATTTCCTTGTTAGGTAAGATTGAAAAGTCCGAAAGAAATTATATGATTATAGGTTTATCCATATTACTTGCGATTTCACTGCCTGAATATTTTAAAGAGGCAAAAGGTGCCGTTGGGACGTTCCTTTCCAACAGCATAATGATTGCTGCCTTTACATCAATCATTTTGCAGTTCTTTCTTGTCAATATTCCTAATCGCATCAATAGAAACCATAAATAAAATTAAAGGGTTCTGGCCGACTAGTCCAGAACCCTTTATATATTAAAAAGGGGGAATAGACTTATGAAGACAATAGGATTAATTGGCGGGATGAGCTGGGAATCAACTAAGCATTATTATGAGCTGATAAATGAAAAGATAAAGGAAGAATTAGGTGGGCTTCATTCAGCAGAATGTATTTTATATTCCGTTGATTTTGAAGTAATAAAGGAACTTCAATTCGCGGGGGAATGGGAAAAGGCAGGGGAGATATTGAGTGCCACAGCTATAAAATTAGAAAATGCCGGTGCCGATTTTATTATACTTTGTACCAACACTATGCACATTTCAGCAGATGCAATCCTGCAGAAAATTACTATTCCTTTTTTACATATTGCTGACCCAACAGCTTATCAAATCAAATCAGAAGCCAAAAAGACCATCGGGCTGCTAGGCACAAATTTTACGATGGAGGAAGACTTTTATAAAGGAAGGCTGACTCAAAAGCATGGCTTGGAAGTTATTATTCCTGAAGAAGATGACCGAAAGGAAATCCATAGAATTATTTATGATGAGTTATGCTTGGGGGACATTAAGCTGGAATCCAAAGAGAAATATAAAAATATTATTAGTAAAATGGCCGAAAAAGGGGCAGAAGGCATTATTCTCGGATGCACTGAAATAGGGATGCTCATAAAGCCTGAAGATGTCACCCTTCCTCTTTATGATACCACGGCGCTTCATGCCTTCTATGCTGTGAAAAAGGCGTTAACTGAATAGATACAAGGGGAGAAAGCATAGAGATAGCTGGATTACTATCTTTTTATGCTGTCTTCTTTTTTTGTTGGGAATTCTCTATCAGACAAAATTCCAAAGAAATCCATGAAAATGTCTCATAGCCCACATCGATAATCCTTTGAGTGATAATCAAAATATCCCTTCCTCCATTATTAGAATTAGATTAATGCCAAATATTACGATAGACGAATCCAAAGGAAGAGAGTATAGTATTTAATGTTGTTTTGGGTTATATGAAATATTTTCTTAAGGGAAAATTAAGAATTATAAAATACTCTATTAGTTGTATGTTAAAAGTATTTTTTTAGTGTTTTACTGAGGAGGAACTTCCATGGATAGATTGTTACAATTAAATACAATTTTTATCAGTATTGTGATTGAAGCTATCCCTTTTATTATAATTGGTGCGTTTGTGTCAGCACTAATAGAAGTTTTCGTTTCTGAAAATACGATTATTCGAATCATGCCTAAAAATCGATTCTTATCTGTCATTACCGCTAGTTTAATAGGAGCATTATTCCCTGGCTGTGAATGCGGCATTGTTCCGATTACAGCCCGCTTAATAAAAAAGGGTATGGCGCCCTACTCTGCTATTTCATTCATGCTTTCGGCTCCTATTATTAATCCGATTGTTCTGTTTGCTACTTTTATTGCCTTCGGCGATAGCTGGACGATGGTATGGTATCGGGCAGGTCTTGCAATAGGCGTTTCGATTTTAGTCGGGATCATTCTATCTTTTTTCAGTAAAGGAAGCCCAATAAAAATCAATCACGATGAGCATATACACGATCATTCGCATCAAAATACCAAACAAAAATTGATTAGTGTTGTTACCCATACAATTGACGAGTTTTTAAGTGTAGGTAAATTTCTAGTCATGGGATCACTCATTGCTTCTGCTATGCAGGTTTATATCCCAACTAAGATTCTTGTTACATTAGGGCATACGAAAATAACAGCTTCATTAATCATGATGGCTTTAGCTTTTATTTTGTCCATCTGTTCAGAAGCGGATGCTTTTGTAGCTTCTTCGTTTAGAAATAGTTTTGCTCAAAGTTCAATCGTAGCTTTTTTAGTGTTCGGGGCAATGGTAGACATAAAGAATCTTTTAATGATGTTTGGTTCATTTAAACCGAAGTTTGTTATTCTTTTAATATCTTTAATTTCAACGTTGGTATTCATTGGTTCACTTCTTTTGTAAAGGATGATTGATAATGTTTCGAATCATTATTTTACTGCTTTTTACGAACTTATTTTTTATGCTGCACTCCACTGGAGACATTACAAAGTATATAAACATGAAATATTCCTTCCTTTCGTACAGTATGATTTTCGTTTTATTCTTTTTAACAATTGCTGAAGGAATACGCTGGTATTTTTCTGATAAAAAGAAGCAGGATGAACATGTTGAATGTGGCTGCAGTACCGGCCATTGCCATCATGATCACCAATCAAATAAAAATAAAGTAACAAAAGGAAAAAAGGTTAAAAGATTCTTATCTTATGCTATGGTTTTAATACCTGCCCTATCAGGCGTTCTTTTACCTGTTGCTACTCTTGATTCAAAGCTGGTTGATGCTAAAGGATTTCAATTTCCTGCTTTAGAGGATGGAAATGATAAGTATGGCATGCATCAGGTTCTCAACCCTGATATGAGCCAATTTATGGGGAAAGATGCTTTTTTGGATCTTGTTAGCAAAGAATCAAAATCCTATAAACCAAAAAACCATATAACACTTACGGATGAGGATTATTTAAAAGGGTTAGAAGTTATATATAATTACCAGGGAGATTTCACAGGGAAATCAATTACCATTAATGGTTTTTCTTATAACGGTCCGAACCTAAATAAAAATCAAATCTTTTTACTGCGATTCGGGATTATCCATTGTATAGCAGATTCTGGAGCATTTGGTATGATGATTCAATTCCCAAATGATATTCAAATACCTAATGATCAGTGGTATCAAGTAACAGGAACTTTAGAGACAGCCTATTATCAGCCTTTTAAAGCAAAGGTTCCTGTTTTAAAAGTGACAGATTATAAAATCATAAACAAACCAAAAGATCCTTATGTTTATCGAAATAGTTTTAACTAATATTTATAGCACAAAGAAGAACAGATGCCAGGCACCTGTTCTTCTTTGTTATATGGAAAGATATATCCCAGAACCTCAAAGTGAAATTAACTTTTTCATAATTAAAAAGGACATTTAAGCTTTTTGGTTTTTGGGGAATGTAAGCCCGATCCTGGTACCTTTATCAATTCTGCTTGTAACATTTACTTTCCCATGGTGCTTTTCAATAATCCAATGGGCAATGGAAAGTCCGAGACCCGTCCCTTCTGATAAGGTCCTTGCTTTATCACTTTGATAAAAACGGTCGAATATCTTAGGGATGTCATCTTCATTAATTCCAATACCATTATCCTCAACTATTAATTCAATCGAAGAATGTGACTGCCGGCAGGAAAGGCTGATAATCCCGCCCTCGCCAGTAAATTTCATCGCGTTATCTAAAAGGATGACAATGAGCTGATGAATCCGCTCCTTATCACCTGTAAAGGTAACAGGCTCCGGTATATCCAGCAGCAGTTCTTTTTCCTGATAAGAAATAATTTCTTCATATTGGCTGGCAAGCTCTTTAAGCAGCTGGTCAAGCTGAAAAGGCTGTTTTATTACCTCTATTTGATTGGAGTCGGACCTAGCCAGTGTAAGCAAATTCCTTACTAACTTTGATAACCTTCTTGATTCATTGGAAATAGCTGAAATATCAAGAATTCTATCTTCTATTGTTGCGGAAGGTGAGCGAAACAACAAATCCGTCTTGGCCTGAATAACTGCTAGCGGTGTTCGCAATTCATGGGAGGCATCCGAAACAAATTGCTGTTGTTTACCCCAGGCGTTCTGAATTGGAATCAAAGATCGTTTTGCCAAAAAGTAGCCGAATATGACGGCAGCAGCCATTGCTATGCCGCATCCTGTGATGATAATAAGCATCAATCTTCCCAGGAATTCTTTTTCAGAGTTGATGTTGCGCAAAAACTGAAGGGTGGTCGTTCCTTCAAATGGCACTGTAGCTTTTACTGCATAGTAGCGAAAGGTAAAATCTCCGATCGTAACGTCGTCGAGTTTATTTAAATTCTTAGGCCGGACGTTCTTTTCAAGCTCTTGGAACCTTTCGGCTTCAGGAGCTTGATCCTCAGACAAGTTATTTTTCTCATTCCATTGTAAAACAATGATACGAGGATCCCGAAAACCCATTTCTCCGTGCCTTCTATCATCATCTCTGGTTCTTTCGTGCGGAAAATCCTTTCTCCCTGCAGCTTCAAGCAGAGACCTGTTTACATCCTCATACAATCGATGTTCAGTGTAAAAATAAAGAATGCTTCCTAAAGAGCTGATTAAAATGGCGAAAACTATGGAATTCGTAATAGTTAGCCTTAATAAAGTTTTCCGAAACATGGTGTTCTCCTTATGCTTCTTTCAAAATATATCCTACCCCGCGGACGGTTTTGATATCTGAATGATAACCGGAAGGCTCAAGTTTTTTTCTTAAATGGTGCATGAACACTTCCACAATTGCAATAGTGGTATCTGAGTCGAATCCCCAAACCCTGTCATAGATTTGTTCCTTAGTCAGAATGGCCCCACGGTTTTGAATAAGATACTCTAGTAATTCATACTGTTTTAAAGTTAATTTCATAGGCTTTCCATCTACATGAACATCACGGTCTTTTCCAAGCATTTCAATCCCTCTGTATTGAAGAGTTTGATTCGTTGTCAGGCTGCCGCTTCTTCGCAAAAGGGCCCGAATTCTGGCTTTTAATTCTGCTGCCTGAAAGGGTTTTGTGATATAATCATCGCCTCCGGAATCCAGACCTTTAACCCTGTCTTCAAGTGAATCTTTTGCAGTCAAAAATAAAACAGGAGTCTTAATATCCTCTTTTCTTAAAGCCTGAAGCACCTCGAAACCATCCATTCCCGGCATCATGACATCCAAAATAATAGCATCATATATGTTTTGGCGTGCAAAAAATAAACCATCATCACCGTTCTCAGCCTGGTCTACCGTAAACTCGTCTGATAATAATTCAACAATAGATTTTAAAAGGGGTAAATGATCTTCAACAACTAATAAGCGCATGGTTTTCTCCTTTATGGTAAAAGCTCAAGAATAAGACAATCGGTTATCTCATTATCTGCTGTTAATCTTAATTTTTCCTTAAGGACTCTAATAAAGTATATTTATAATAATAAACTAAAACCTAACGGTGATAATAATGGAAGATGGAAATTAAAAGAAAAAATATTAGTGAAGGAAGCAAATCATGCAAAACTCTTTTTTTAGATTCTTAATTGTAGGAGTCATTAATACATGTGTAGGGTTAAGCGTCATGTATCTTTTTCTCCACTTTACAAAGTCATATTGGGTTTCTACTTTTACAGGAAATACAATAGGAGCAGGAGTTAGTTATTTTTTAAATCGAAAATTTACCTTTAACAGCACGAATGCAGTTTTAGGAAGCGTATTCCGTTTTATTTTAGTAATTGGATTATGTTATTTCATATCCTACTCGGTTGGCTTAAGAGTTTCATCATGGTTATTGGAATCCGTGTTGGATTTACACTCCTCTTATACAAAAGAATTGGCAGTACTTTCCGGCACCGGGTTATACACGGTATTAAATTATTTGGGACAAAGATGGTTTGTATTTAAGGTCATACCAGAGCAAGGAACAACTGATATTAGTTAATAGAAAAGTCGGCAGAGGCCGGCTTTTCTTAGTGTTTAAAAACTTCTCGGGAAGAATGGACTTACATTTTTAACAATTAATTAAGGAAAAGTTAAGGAAGTAACGTCATAATCTGCTTATCCAAACATTGTGGAAATCAATTTATCAAGAAATCCATAAGGACAAAGGAGCAGAGAAGATGAAAAAGTGGATTTTTATTATTGTTGGTATTCTTATTGTGGGTTATGGAGGCTACCATTTTTATTCCTCAAAATCCAATACTAGTCAGGTGCAAGCTATGGTGCAAAACCGAACAGATACTGTTCAAAAAGGGAAGTTTGAGGTGAAGGTGAGCGGTACCGGAACGGTTCAGCCTGTTACAACAGAGGATATTAAGTCAACCATTAACAATAATGAAATTGACGAAGTTTTAGTTTCGGCTGGAGAATCCGTTAAAAGCGGTGAGGAATTAATTACGTTTACAGACGGAAGCGATCCGATAACAGCACCGACAGATGGTGTTATTACAACAATAGCTGTATCTTCAGGAGAGCGGGTACAATCAGGACAAGTTGTAGCCCATTTGACAAACTATAACACTTTAAAAACAGTAGCTTCAATTGATGAGCTGGACATTCCAAAAGTACAGCTTGATCAAATTGCGACAGTCAAGGTTAGCGCCCTGCCTGATCAGACCTTCACAGGAAAGGTAACTGCAATAGCTAACGAAGGAACTTCAACCAATGGAGTTTCAACCTTTAATGTAGATATCTCTATCAATAACCCGAAAAATTTAAAAGTGGGCATGAGTACGGAATCAAGCATTTTGACTGCCAGTAAGGAAAATGCTCTTTATGTACCGCTTGATGCTGTCCATTCAATGAATGGTGAAAAATTTGTGCTGCTAGCATCAGGAAATAATACAAATCAATCAAAATCTCAAAATCAAAATCAAGGACGAAACTTTTCGGCCAACAGAGTAACCGTCAAAACGGGTTTAGCCAATGAAGATTACGTTGAAATTACCCAAGGCTTAACTGAAGGCCAAACCGTTCGACTGCCTAATCTCGCATCAAGCAGCACATCTAGTCAAAATAGCAATACAAGAGGAATGTTTGGCGGTATGGGCCGTGGAACGGGAGTTGGCGGTTTCGGAGGTAAACGTAACGGAGGAGGAAGTTTTGGCGGAGGGAGGGGTAATTAATGAGCACTTCAATGATCCAAATCTCCAACTTAATGAAATCCTATAAACTTGGAGGTGAGACTGTTCATGCTTTGAATAACGTCTCACTTAATATTGATAAAGGTGAGTTTTTAGCTATTATTGGTCCGTCGGGATCGGGAAAGTCAACTTTGATGAATATGATTGGCTGCCTTGATCGGCCAGATTCAGGAGAATATTATCTTGACGGAAAAGAAATCGGGCAAATGAATGATAATAATTTGGCAACCATTCGGAATCAAAAAATTGGCTTTATTTTTCAAAACTTTAATTTGCTCACGAAGCTTACCGCACTTGAAAATGTTGAACTCCCTCTAATTTATAGTGGTACTTCTACTAAAGAGCGCAGGGAAATTGCACTTGAATCTTTAGCCAATGTGGGGCTGAAGGAAAGGGCTGGCCATATGCCATCCCAGCTTTCTGGCGGACAGCAGCAAAGGGTTGCTATAGCCCGGGCACTTGCAGGAAACCCTTCTATTCTATTAGCAGATGAACCGACAGGGGCTCTTGATAGTAAGACGAGTTCAGAAATTCTTCAACTGATGAAAGAACTAAATGAAGCGGAGAATACAATCATTTTAATTACCCATGATTTATCAATCGCGAAACAAGCAAAAAGAATGGTTCGCATTCAGGATGGAGAACTGTTTGAGAATGAGGGTGAACGAATTGACAATCTTACAATCTATTAAAATGGCCCTTCGCAGTATTAAAGGTAATAAACTCCGTTCTATCCTGACTATGCTGGGGATAATTATAGGTGTTTCCTCTGTGATTGTCCTTGTTTCGATTGCTCAAGGTTCCACTTCAAGTGTAACGAGCCAGATTAATAATTTGGGTACCAATCTAATAACTATTAACACTTTTGGCACAGAACTCTCCTTATCAGAAGAAAAGATTGATAAGCTGGGAGAGTTAAATGGTGTTAAGGCTTTATCTCCGGTTGTTTCTGGCAGGGTCACTGTAAAAATAGATAAAACTTCATCTCAGACAACTTTAACTGGAACAAATGCTGACTATGAAACCGTGCGAAATACGAAGGTCAGTAACGGGCGATTTTTAACAGATTTAGACCTAGAATATCGGCAAAACATAGCGGTTATTGGTTCAACTACTGCAGAGAATTTATTTGGTACGGAAAATCCAGTTGGACAGTATATTCATTTGGATGGAAATACCTTTAAAGTAGTAGGAGTTCTGGCCTCTAAAGGAAGCTCTATGGGCCAAAGCGGAGATGATGTTGTTATTGTCCCATTAAGTACCGCTGAACGTTTAACTAAAACAACAAGTATTAATCAGGTTTATTTGCAGGGAAAAGCCGGACAGGATATGAATATGGTTATGGCTGAAGTTCAAAATTCTATGGCAAGAATGTTCCCTAACAAAACTGATAGCTACAGTGTTGTGAATCAGCAGGATTTAATGGAAACAATGAGTTCTGTTACTAGCACCATGACCCTATTGCTTGGTGGCATTGCAAGTATATCTTTATTAGTTGGCGGCATTGGAATAATGAATATTATGCTTGTATCTGTTTCTGAACGAACGAAAGAAATTGGGATTCGAAAAGCCATTGGAGCAAAAAGACGTGATATTTTGCTGCAGTTTTTAATCGAATCCGTTGTCCTTAGTGCTATGGGGGGGATTATTGGCATATTACTGGGGCTTGGAGTTGGAAAAATACTAGGTTCCACATTGCAAATGACTGTCACCTTCTCAAGCTCAGTCGTCATGTTCTCGTTCTTGTTTTCACTTTTTGTTGGAGTGGTTTTCGGTGTCTTCCCAGCCAACAAAGCTTCAAAATTAAATCCTATTCAAGCGTTACGATATGAATAATGAAACAACCGGCTGGAGCATACCCAGCCGGTTGTTTTTATATGATACAAATTACATTGATCCTGATTCGGCTTCAACAACTTGGTCTAGTTCCTGTTCTGCGGGCTCTTCCTGGCACCATGCATTACAAACAAACCTGGAATTAGCAGTCAGCCAGTATTGGGCTTCCTGTTTTTCAAAGAGGTTTCTGTGCTGGATAAACAAACGCTTGGCAAAGGGAAGCTTTACTTCATTTACCGATTCGTTGATTAACTGAATAATTTTTTTTTCTGTATTTGTAAGGGTATTATTAATACCTATACCTGCTTCTTTTTCCTGTTGAATAATCTTAACAAATTGTTTCGCATTATCATTTAGCATTTGATAGTTCTTTGTCTCGATTATACGTTCCCATTCTCTGAGGATTGTTTGTCGAAGTTCAGGGAATTTTCGCTGGACGGACATGCGATTGGCAAGAAGAATCACACTTTCGATTTTCAAAATTAACACTCCAGGCACAATAAAGATAGGTTTATATTACTATGTTATACAGTATAAAGTACCTAGTCAAATAAATTTTAAAAAAATTCTAAAATTAGAGAAATAGGGATAAGAGATTTTATTTATTTTAAAAAAAGTTTACAATGAGGTTGATTTAACAAATTAATATAAAAATGGAAGAAGTGAGTTCTTTGAAAAAGATATTTCTTGGACTAGCTCTTGTCGCCGGAATGCTTGCAGGATGTGCCGGAGGTAACGAACAGGAGAAAAACGGTAATACCAAGCCTTTGGAACCAATTGAAGTTACTATTGTTACACCGGATAAAATTGATCCTAATAAAGAAGTTCAATTAAAGGCTGAAGTTACCCAAGGAAAGGATAAGGTGGATGACGCCAAGGAAGTTAAGTTTGAAATTTGGAAAAATGGTACTGAAAACCATACCATGACTCCAGGAAAAAATGAGGGTAAAGGTGTCTATTCTGCAGCTTATACCTTTAAAGAAAGCGGAACTTATTCCATAACCTCACATGTTACAGCGCGTGATATGCACTCCATGCCTACGAAGCAGGTTACAGTGGGAATGACGAGTGGCGAAGAAGCAGAGCATCATGATGATCATGATCATCATACGGACACCGGCATTTCTATTGCACTTGAGGGAAATAAGGTATTCCCTTTAAATAAGGAAGTAACTATGACCGCGTTAATTAAGCAAAAGGATGTACCATTAACAGGTGCAAATATTACATTTGAAGTTTGGCGCGGAGAAGAACAGAAGCATGAATGGATCGATGCCAAAGAGGACGGTAATGGTAAATACAGCATTAACAAGACTTTTTCCAATACAGGAATGTTCCATGTGCAAGTCCATGTAAAAAAGGGAGACCTGCACGAGCATAATGTTATTATGTTTGATGTGAAATAAAGAAATAACAAAAGGCTGCCTGGATATGCAGCCTTTGTTGTTTTATAGAGAGAATTTTTTAAGAAGCTGTTCCACATGTTCAGCTGTACTGGCTAAAACTTCAGCATTAGCTGTTACATCCTCAAGAGAAGATAATTGTTCTTCGCTGGACGCCGAGACTGTTTGCGTGGCAGCAGCCGTTTCCTCATCAACGTTTTTGATGGAATCAACCGAGGCTAAAGCCTGAACTGCATCCTCGGCCATTTCTCCTACAGAACTATTTACTTCTGTAATTTGCGCTTCAACAGCATGTCCAACATCCTGAATTGTTGAAAATGCATCTCCAGCGGAGCGGACTACATTAATTCCATCAGATATTTGTTTTACTAAAGAAAGCTTAATATTTCCTTAAATTTCTTCATTAAAATTAAAAGGGCCGCGGATATGTCTGCGGCCTTTAGAATCTATTAACCCCTGCCTGCCTGAAAGCCGGGGTATTTGGTCATTCCGCCATCTGCGAAAAGAGTAATTCCGGTAACATAACTGGATTCATCGGATGCCAGCCAGGCGGCAACAGCTGCTATTTGTTCCGGCTTGCCGATGTATCCCATCGGAATAAGTTCTTCTACGCCTGCCTTGAGTTTGGGATCTGCAAATTTTTCCGCGTTAATCGGTGTATCAATTGCCCCTGGGCCAATACTATTTACCCGTATACCTTTAGGAGCAAATTCCAGAGCCAGGGTTTCAGGCATAAGTTTGATTCCGCCTTTACTGGCAGCATAATGCACAAAATGTGGCCATGGAATCATTTCATGGACACTCGACATATTAATGACAGATCCTTTTATATCATTTGCAATCATATAATCAATTGCTTCTCTGCATCCCAGAAAAGCTCCGGTTAAATTGGTTGCAATGACTTTATTCCAATCATCCAAGGTTAAATCTTCTGAAGGAACTTCGTTTTCCATTCCTGCATTATTAATCATGACATCTAATCGTCCAAACTGTGAAACAGCTTCCTGGACTAGTTTTTTTACATCTTGTTCCTTTGTAACATCACCTTGGACTGCTATTGCATCTCCTCCAAGTTCTTTGATCTGTTGAATGATTCCATCAACTGCAGGATCGTCCTTTTTAAAATAATTGATGACAATTTTAGATTTTTCTCTTCCGAACCGAATAGCCATTGCTTTTCCAAGTCCAGTTGAGGCTCCCGTTATGACAACCACTTTATCTTCTAGTTCAGGGTACATAAAAAAACAACCTCCTTATTTCTTCGTGAATCCAAGTAAAACGCCACCTAAAATAACGATAATGCAGCCAATGATGACAAAGATGATTTGTCTTTTGGATTTCTTTTCATGAAGTAAAAAGATACCTCCAAGAGTAGAAATTATAATCCCGGTCTGGGAAAGTGAAAAGCTTGTTGCTACTCCAATCCTTGGGAGTGATAATAAGAGTCCCAGATTTCCAGCTCCCCAAACTAATCCAGTAATAATATTGCGAACCGCATACTTATTAAAGGGTTTGTGCCGGAAGGTTAATACAAAGGCCCCAACCATCATTCCTGCAGCCTGTGGAAGGAGAACAGCCCAACCGTTAAAATTAAACCAACGGATTATTAAGACATATGCAAGGAAACCGGCTGTTGAAATCAGGAGTACAACGATTCCCTTCTTCGTGTTTCCTTTATTTTCTTTAGTATTTTCCTTATCCCTTATCGCAGTAAAGATAACGCCAATAATGATCAGAAAAATGGCGAGGATTCCTAAAATAATAACGTTTCTGGTTGTCCATTCTTTAAATACTAAAACTCCAAAAAGAGTTGTAGCAACAAGCTGCATTCCTGTTGAAAGGGGAACCGTTTTGGAAACACCCAGATACTTAACAGCCCCAAGCTGGTTCCGTTGTCCTACAGCCCAGAAAATTCCTGAAAGAAAACCAACTATCATGATTGATGTGGATAGGTGAGGATGGACAAAAAGATACAATACAACAGAAAAAATAAGAGCTCCAATCGTAATTCCGAATGTTTGACTGTAAGCATCGCCACCCAGCTTAACACTTACCAAAACAATACTTCCCCAGCAAACAGCAGGTATTAAGGCTAATAAAATACCAGTCAATATACTAACCTTCCTTCAAATGACTTTAAATTATTGTTTCCATGGGGGCCCACCTTTACTCGTTAGTTTGAATGGAACAAAATCAAGGAATTAAATTATATTAATATAACTTTTATATGTAATCGTTTTCATTTTTCTGAGAAACCGATTTGGCATAATATGGAAAACTCTTTGAATCATTGAGGTTTTTAGTTTGTTTACTAGATAAACAACAATTCACACATTGTTCAACACTTCACAATGTATTATTTTAAAACCATGATATGATGTACTCATAAAGGAACATAAGGAGTGATCAAGATGATGATCTGTGAATGGAAAACCTTCAGTACCGACTCAGAAACCTATACACTTCAAGCCTTTGAAGAAAAAATCGATGATGAATTTGAAACAATGATGTTTAAAGAAAATGAAGAGATTCCAGCCTATATCTGGACAGTCAATTTTGTTGTCATTGTAAAAAGAAGTTCAAAAGTGTTAACCGATATTTCATTTGAAAAAATTCCCCGTAATCCGGTCTGTGTATAACAGCATGGTAAATTTTTAGATATATATGTGAAAACATTCACAAATAAAGTTAATGGAGGGTTTAAAATGGCAGCACCAATAACAGCAATTAAAAAGGAACAAAGTGTTTCCGGTATGATTGATTCTCTTGTGGAAAAGGGCCTCAAAGCTTTGGAGGAATTCAGGTCTTTTAACCAAGAAGCAATTGATGAAATTGTTAAGCAAATGGCTTTAGCAGGCCTTGATCAGCATATGCCACTTGCTAAAATGGCTGTTGAAGAAACAAATCGGGGTGTATACGAAGATAAGATTATAAAAAATATGTTTGCAACCGAATATGTCTATCACAATATTAAGTACAATAAAACCGTGGGCATTATTAATGAAAATGAACATGAGGGAATTGTTGAAATTGCTGAACCAGTTGGTGTTATTGCAGGGGTTACACCGGTCACGAATCCAACCTCGACAACGATGTTTAAAGCGCTGATTTCCATAAAAACTAGAAACCCTATTATTTTTGCTTTCCACCCTTCTGCTCAAAAATCCAGCAGTGAGGCTGCACGAATATTAAGAGATGCTGCTATTAAGGCAGGAGCCCCGGAGAATTGTATCCAATGGATTGAAAAACCATCACTCGAAGCAACTCAGAGTCTGATGAATCATCCAAAAATCTCTCTTATTCTCGCAACAGGTGGATCCGGAATGGTGAAGTCAGCATACAGTTCAGGTAAACCAGCCCTTGGTGTGGGTCCCGGAAATGTACCTTGTTATATGGAGAAATCAGCTAATCTTAAGCAGGCTGTAAATGACTTAATTTTATCCAAAACATTTGATAATGGTATGATTTGTGCTTCAGAGCAGGCTGTAATCATAGATAAAGAGATATATGCAGATGTTAAAAAAGAAATGATCAGCAATAACTGTTATTTTCTAAATGAAGAAGAAAAACAGCTGGTTGAGAAGCTTGTTATAAATGAGCAGTCTTGTGCAGTTAATGCTGATATTGTTGGTATGCCAGCCTGGAAAATTGCTGAGATGGCTGGGGTGACCGTACCTGAATCAACAAAAATCCTTATAGCTGAATTAAAGGGTGTTGGACCTCAATATCCACTTTCAAGGGAGAAACTTAGTCCTGTGCTCGCTTGCTATAAAGTAAATGGACTGGAGGAAGGTCTGAACAGGGCAGAAGAAATGCTCGAGTTTGGCGGTTTAGGCCATTCTGCAGTAATCCATACAACGGATGACAAAGCAATTGAAGCATTTGGTTTTAGGATGAAGGCTGGCCGGATTATTGTAAATGCACCTTCTTCTCAGGGGGCAATTGGTGATATTTATAATGCCTATATGCCTTCCTTGACTCTCGGCTGTGGTACGTATGGAGGGAATTCAGTTTCAACAAACGTGGGTGCTATCCACTTGATTAATGTGAAAAAAGTAGCAAAAAGGAATGTTAACATGCAGTGGTTTAAAGTTCCTTCCAAGATTTATTTTGAGAAGAATTCAACTCAGTATCTTGCAAAGATGCCCAATATCTCAAAAGCCTTTATTGTAACGGATCCAGGAATGGTGAAATTGGGATATGTTGACCGTGTTCTCTACTATCTGCGCAAACGTGCGGATTATGTTCATTGTGAAATTTTTTCTGATGTTGAGCCGGATCCATCAATTGAGACTGTACGCAAAGGTGCTGAAATGATGGAGAAATTCCAGCCAGACGTTATTATTGCCCTCGGCGGGGGTTCTGCTATGGATGCGGCAAAAGGTATGTGGCTCTTTTACGAATATCCAGACTCTGAGTTCTTTGGATTAAAACAGAAGTTTTTGGATATTAGAAAAAGAATTGTGAAGTATCCACACTTGGGAGAAAAGGCTCAGTTTGTTGCGATTCCGACCACGTCCGGCACTGGTTCAGAAGTCACATCTTTCTCTGTTATCACCGATAAGGAAGCAAACATTAAATATCCGCTGGCTGACTATGAATTAACACCCGATGTTGCTATTATAGATCCACAGTTTGTCATGACCGTACCAAAACATATAACAGCAGATACAGGTATGGACGTATTAACCCATGCAATAGAAGCTTATGTATCCTGCATGGCAAATGATTTTACAGATGGGCTGGCTATGAAGGCGGTTCAGCTTGTATTTGAATACCTGCCAAGAGCCTATAAAAACGGAAATGATGAATTGGCACGTGAAAAGGTTCATAACGCTTCTACTATTGCTGGAATGGCGTTTGCAAATGCCTTTCTTGGAATTAATCACAGCCTTGCCCATAAGCTTGGTTCCGAATTTCATATCGCACACGGACGTGCAAATACTATTCTTTTGCCTCATGTCATCCGTTATAATGCAGCAAAACCGAAGAAATTCACAGCTTTTCCTAAATACGATCACTTTGTAGCGGATGAGCGTTATGCAGAAATTGCGCGAGTACTGGGTCTGCCAGCCAGAACAAAAGAAGAAGGAGTCGAAAGTCTTGTTCAAGCTATTATAAAGCTTGCCAAAGAGCTCGATATTCCAATGAGCATTGAAACAAATGGCGTTGATAAAGAAGCATTTGAAAGCAGAGTAGACTTCCTTGCTGAACGAGCTTTTGAAGACCAATGCACAACAGCAAATCCAAAATTACCTCTAGTAACAGAACTTGCTGAAATTTATCGCTTGGCATACAAAGGTGTGTAAGCAACAATATAAAAAACCAGTCCTATATAATTAGGACTGGTTTTTTGCTGATTTTTTCAGGTATAAAGTTCTGTTAGGGGGGACTTGTAGAAGCGATTTGTATTGAACACTTTTCTTAATATCGTTAGAATATGATTTACAGAAATAAAAGAGATGTGTGGTGATTTTTTTGAAAATGGATGATACAGACAGGAAAATACTTAACCTTCTCTCTGAAAATGGAAGAATTTCCTTTGCCGATATTGGGAAAGAACTAAATCTATCACGGGTAGCTGTACGAGAGAGAGTAAATCGGATGGAAGAAAACGGTGTAATCGAAAAGTTCAGTGTAGTAATTAATTCAGAGGCTGTTGGAAAAAGTGTTTCTGCATTTTTTGAGGTGGATTGTGAGCCTCAATTTCTTGTCTCGGTTGCTGAAAGTCTGGCTAATAATCCAAACGTTGCCAGCTGCTATCAAATGACTGGGCCAAGCACTCTTCACATGCACGTGCTTGTAGAGGACTTTGCTTCACTTGAAAAGTTTATTAATAACGAGTTATATGCTGTTGAAGGTATCGATCGAGTTGAAAGCCAAATTATGCTTAGAAGATTCAAAAGCCGTACTGGATTAAAGTTATAAATAAATGGATTAAATCCCCTTGGAGACCAAGCACTCTGAGGGGTTTTTTTGATTTTTCACAGCTGATTTTATTTTTCAGGGAATTTGTAAGACTCCTTGAAGGTTTGTTTTGCTCTTTTATAGGGTTTTTCAGGGATATTATTTCCGTGAACTGTGAAAAAAATGGTGAAGTTTCCCAGAACCAACTAGCGGTACGGCCTGCCAGTTAGTCTGCGGAAAGAGAGCAGATTTACTCTGAAATAAATTGGGAAAAAATTATAAATAAAATAACTAGACAATATTCAGAATTTAAATTAAAATCAAAAACAATCAAATGTTATTACGTTTGTTAATATTAAAGTAAATTAATCTTTACAAACGTAACTAAAAGTAAAATATTTTCATTCAACGGAAAGGAGCTACATATATTATTAAAGGAGAAACCCTTTATGAGAGGTTGGTCTAAAGGAAGAACACTTTTCCTGCTATCAGCATGAATTTTCAGGCGGACAACGACAAAGGCACTCCTTTCTGTCAATCCAAGACCTGTTGTTGGAAAGGGAAAGAAGAAAGAATCCGCCTGCAGGGTGATTTGCCAAGTCCGGCTGACCCACCGGCTAGCTGTCCTTTCCACACCCGCTGTCCTATTGCATCTGAACGGTGTACATTAGAAAGCCGGAGTGGAGGTAAATTGAAGAGGGGCACTTTATTGCCTGCCATTATAGATAATTTTTCAAAAAAAAGAAAATTTGCAATTTGATCTTCTATACAGAAGGCCGTTTGACCGATAAAATAAATATTGTACGGAAGTCGAAGGTTCTGGGGAAGAAATACTAGGAATCTTCTATTATATATTTCCTGGATAAATAGAAAAATAGGATTGAGACGAGGAGACGACTATGCCAAATTTTGATGCACTAACTTATCCGTATGCTTCTCAGCGTATGATGACTGTTGCAAGAAAAGGAATGGTAGCAACATCACAGCCACTTGCTGCCCAGGCAGGACTGGATATTTTAAAAAAGGGCGGAAATGCCATTGACGCAGCTATAGCAACTGCTGCTTGTCTGACAGTAGTAGAGCCAACTTCTAATGGTATTGGCGGCGATGCATTTGCTTTGGTTTGGACAAAAGGTGAATTGCATGGATTAAACGCAAGCGGGCCTGCTCCACAGGGACTTACCATTGAAGCGGTAAAAGAACTCGGACATGAATCCATGCCTACTTTTGGCTGGCTTCCAGTTACCGTGCCAGGTGCACCAAGCGCATGGGCCGCTCTTTCTGAACGGTTTGGTAAGCTGCCCCTGAGAGAAGTTCTTGAACCTGCAATTCAGTATGCAGAAAATGGGTACGCTGTATCGCCTATACTGGGCAAGTATTGGAAGAGAGCTGCGGAAATCTTTAAGACTCGGCTTAAAGGGGAAGAATTTGAAAATTGGTTTAAGACTTTTACTAAAGAAGGAAAAGCTCCAGGAATAGGTGAAATTTGGAATTCCCCTGATCATGCAGCTACCCTAAGAGAAATTGGAGAAACTAATGCAGAGTCCTTCTATAGAGGAAGTCTTGCAGATAAAATTGATGAATTCTCAAAACTGCATGGTGGTTTTTTACGTAAAGAAGATCTGGCTGCTTTCCGTCCTGAGTGGGTAAAACCTATCCGTGTTAATTACCGTGGATACGATGTATGGGAAATTCCGCCGAATGGTCAGGGACTTATTGCCCTAATGGCATTAAATACCCTTAAAAACTTCGATTTTGCTGAGAAGGATTCCACCGATACATATCATAAACAAATCGAAGCTATGAAACTTGCCTTTGCTGATGGAAAGAAGTACATTACACAAAGAGATAAAATGGCTGTAGATACCGAACAGCTTCTTAGCAGTGAATATGGAAAACTTCGCGGCAATCTGATTGGTGAAGAAGCGTTTATTCCGGAACCAGGAACTCCGCCATCAGGAGGTACCGTTTATCTCGCTGCTGCGGATGAAGAAGGGAACATGGTTTCCTTTATTCAGTCAAACTATATGGGATTTGGATCAGGTATTGTCGTACCAGGTACAGGAATCGGACTGCAAAATCGTGGACATGATTTCTCCCTTAACCCTGAGGACGCAAACAGACTTGAACCAGGCAAAAAGACATATCATACGATTATACCGGGCTTCCTGTCTAAAGGTGACCAGCCGGTTGGACCATTCGGAGTAATGGGCGGATATATGCAGCCGCAGGGTCATGTCCAGGTAGTGATGAATACAGTTGATTTCCACTTAAATCCTCAATCTGCATTAGACGCTCCAAGATGGCAATGGGTGGCAGGAAAAACAGTTGAAGTGGAAAGAACACTTCCGGCTCATATTGCAGAGGCACTTGCCAGAAAAGGACATGACATCAAGGTGGCAGTTGATTCTGGTGGCTTCGGACGTGGTCAAATCATCTGGAGGGATCCGGAAACAGGAGTCCTTTACGGAGGAACAGAACCAAGAACAGACGGATCAATAGCATCCTGGTAAAAAGTAAATGACGTCAATAAAAGGATCTGATAGAAATGAAACAATGGCATCTTTTTCTGGCATTTTTTAGGCCGGGCATACTTGGGTATGGGGGAGGACCTTCCTCTATACCGCTTGTCCATAAGGAAGTTGTGGGAAAATACAAATGGATGAACGATGAGGAGTTTGGAGATGTCCTGGCTTTAGCAAACATGCTTCCAGGACCAATTGCCACAAAACTTGCCGGTTATATAGGTTACCGTATTGGAGGAACAATAGGGCTAATAATTGCCGTACTAGCATCGGTTTTACCAACCATATTGTTAATGATTTTATTCATGACAACACTAACATCGGCAAAGGAACAGCCTTGGGTTCTGGGTATGACCAAAGCAGTTGTTCCAGTTGTAGGAGTAATGATGGCAGTGTTAACCTGGCAGTTTTATCAAAACGGACGGAAAGCTATGGGATGGAAAGGAAACCTTCTTCTCGTGGTGGTAAGTCTGATTGTCATGGAAGTTCTAAATATTCATCCAGGGATTTTGATTGCTGTCTTGCTGATACTTGCCGTGGCAGGACCTGAAAAAAAAAAGCAAAAGGTTCAGACTAAAGAAGCTGCTGGATCGAAAGGGAAGGCGGTTTAGTAATGCTTTATTGGAAAATATTTCTTGCCTTTTTCGTTCCTGGAATACTTGGGTACGGTGGCGGCCCATCCTCTATTCCTCTAATTGAAAATGAGGTTGTGGACCGATACGGCTGGCTGTCTACGAAAGGGTTTAGTGAGGTATTAGCTCTAGCAAATTCACTTCCTGGCCCGATTGCTACCAAAATGGCTGGTTATATCGGTTATCAGGAGGGGGGAATTCTAGGAGCAATTGTTGGTGTGTTTGCTTCAGTAGCACCTTCTCTTGTTTTAATGATCGCCTTATTAAGTCTTTTGTACAAATACAAGGATTCTCCGAGGGTTAAAAAAATGACTACGTATGTTAGACCTGCAATTGCAGTTATGCTGGGAGTCATTGCTTATCAATTTTTAAGGGATTCCTCACTGGACATTGGCTTATGGCAAACATTATTTTTAGCTGCCGCCAGCTACATTCTAATGGAAAAAATAAAAGTACATCCTGCGCTCGTTATCCTGGTCGCCTTAGGCTATGGTGCTGTTTTTCTAAGATAATAATGATTAACCGGTCTCAAACAATGAGACCGGTTTTTTCGTGCGGAAAGTCCTGTAATCCTTACAGCATCTTACGGACAAACGGATATAGGAGCGTGAGGGTCTAAAGCATCTCAATAATCTCCTCGGAAAAAGACGACAATGGTGTTCTCCGTTCATGTTTGGTTGCTTCCTGAAAAAAGATGCAGAATGCTTTTTTTTCCGAAATACTCACTCATTAATGAAGATTCTCGGATACAGAAAAAAGAGGTTTACTCTCCTCCGATACTGAAAAGTACTTCCAGAATCATTAACCTGTGGTATATAATCGTAGTTCCGGTCCTTCTCGTCTCTTTGAAAGAAATGTTGAATTCATTGGCAGTCAGTATGAACTTTACCATTCAGGTAACCATGAAGTATTCCTATGTATTAATAGGGTTTATCATCATATATTTTACTTATGGACTTTCAAAGTTATTGAGCCGGAAGAAAATCAATAAGATTTCTATGGTTTACACATTAAAGGCGGGATGAGCACATAAAAAACGAGCATCCCTGTGGGGTGCTCGTTTTTTATATTAACTGATTTATATTCTTTTTGCGCCGATGAAACGTGGCTTCCAGTAGGGGTTGCTTGTAGATGCAATGGATACACCTTTTGAAGTAGCAGCCTGAATCATTCTGCCGCCGCCGATATAGATTGATACATGAGTTGGTCTTGAAGCTTTATTTGGTGCAAAGAACATTAAGTCACCGAATGCAAGAGTTCTTACTTTGTATCCTTTTGTGTAATACATTTGTGAAGCAGTTCTTGGCAGTACTTTACCTGCTTTTCCGAATGAATACTTTACAAGACCTGAGCAGTCGAAGCCTGCAGGGGACGTTCCGCCCCATTTATAATGAACACCTAAGTATGATTTAGCAACAGAAACTGCTTTTGTATGATAATAAGCTGCTTCACTTTTATGTGGCAATACGGCAGAAGTGGCGATGGAAGTGGCAAGGATTGTGAAAGCTAAAATTTTCTTTAACATTGTTGTTTTCCCCCTACGTCATGTTGATAAACCTACTTTACTATAAGAACTTAACATTAATATAACTAGAATATTACTATTAGATTACATCACTAGTAAATTATCCTACTAGTGGAAGATTATAGTAATATAATATGAAAATGCTTTCAATTTTTCAGGAAAAGGAAAAAGCCTCCAACATGGAGGCTTCAAAATTTTTTTAATAGCATTTTAAAAAAACCTATTGTAATTAAAACTCCTCCTAATCATTTTAAGAGAATGAGTTTTTCTCCAAAAAAGTTAATAGGCTGCAATGGTGGCAATTAACTGAACTTAATTTTTCAATAGGTGTTACCCTGGAAGGTATCTTATTTAAAATCACTAAATTAGTAAAAGTCATTTTTCGTTCTGTTAATATTTATGGAAGCGGATATTAAATGAGGAATCTCTATTTAAAAGGTGGGATTTAGTGTGGGGAAATTCGAAAAAATTAGTCAGCATATTTGGATCATGCATGCTGAACATGATACAGATCGACCGATAATTGCTGCTATTGCAGGAGAAAGGCGAACATTGTTGTTGGATGGCGGGAATTCAGCACTACATGTCCAGCAGTTTAAAGAATATCTGGTGACTCAGGGAGTCAGACTGCCAGATCTTGTTGTTCTAACACATTGGCACTGGGATCATTCTTTCGGAGTACATGCCTGGAATATTCCCATAATCTCACATGCAGAAACAGCAAAAGTTCTTTCTGACTTGAAGAAAATAGAATGGTCTGTGTCTGCATTGGTATCTCTTTCAGTAGAAGAAATCATTAATAATGAATCAATGGGGCACATATTAAAAGAATACGGCGACCCAAGCAGCATTGAGATTGCAGTTCCTGATATTATTTTTCAAAAGAACCTGGTAATCGACTTGGGAGGAGTAAAATGTGAGGTACTTCATGTCGGAGGAGACCATGCATCAGATTCCTGCTTTGTATATGTTAACGAGGACAAAGTTCTATTTCTGGGGGATGCGTTGGCCCCATCCGTTTATGGAGGCCCGCGGAAATATACCTCTTCAAGTTTTTTAAAGTTGACGTCAATAATGAATCAATTTAATGCGGAAATCTTTATAGAATCTCACGGTGTACCAACTGAAAGAAAACTGTTTTTGGAGGAGATTGGGGCATGGGAAAAACTTGCTCAGTTAGTTGGAAATTATGAAAATAATAGTGATTTCATTCTTAATGAACTCCGGGGGTATTCACCAGAAATTATGAAAGACCTAGAGATCTCTATTGGATATTTTTTGGAGGGGCTGAAAGGTAAGTAAAAATGAGTAAGCTGGCTGGAGCTCTATATGAGTAGATTTCCAGTCAGCCTTTATAATTTTAAATAAATTTTATATCAATTTGGAGTATTTCCGATCTGCTTCCAATCCGGAAGGGAGGCCCCCAAAAACCATAGCCGGAAGAGACAAAGGCATGCATTTGCTGTTTTTGCAAATAACCCCAATCCAGTTCATACATTCTTTTGGTAATTAAATGATTTGGAGCCATCTGACCGCGGTGTGTATGGCCGGAAAATAATACATCCACACCATTTTCCTGAGCCTGGTTTAGCTCAAAGGGCTGATGATCCATTGCAATAATAGGGTATGTTTCGTTTATTCCCTCTAATAGTTCTGTAAAGCTTTGTCTGCTTTTGTCGGTTTTGTCTTTCCGGCCGGCTAAATAAAAGCTTTCATCAATAGTAAGGACCTCATCCATTAAGATTTTTATATTTATTCTTTTCATTTCCTCTATAAATTGGGGTATCTGGCCACCGTAGTATTCATGATTTCCCAATACGCCAAAGATGCCAAGCGGAGCTTTCAATTGTCCTAGAATATCACCCATATTTTTTTCAATAAATGGCTCGGGTTCATCATCAATTATATCTCCCGGCAAAAGAATGATATCGGGGGTTAACTCATTGATTTTATCCTTCAATCTCTTCGCATGCGATATCCCGGATAATCTCCCAAAATGCATATCAGATGCCATTGCAATCCTTAAGGAGGATCTTTTTCCATTCTTTTGAGGCACAGTAATTTTGTACTTTCTAACCACCGGACTGTATGCATTATATAATCCGTATAAAAGGATAATAGTTAAAAGAGCTACTACAATAAACCCGGAAAGACGAAAAGCAGAAGCAGAAAGCTCCACAGATGCCATCTTAAGGATGAGAAAAATAATATTCGCAATCGGCAGAAGCAGAAGGCAGTACTGTATAATAGCAAACCATACATACCCAACAGTTCTGTAAGCAGAAAAGAATTTGGAAACTCTGCTTAAAATAAAGGAATAGGAAAGGATCAGAAATACGACAGTGTAAAAAATAGGATGTTTAAACCCAAATCCTACATTAAGCCATTCCCAGCCATTCCAGCCAATATATAATAGTAGTGCGTTAAACAATATGATAAAGAAGGCGGCCTGTGCCATTCTCCTGATTGAAGTCATCCAATTTTCTCCTTTTAGTCTAAGTAAGAAATATAATACTCCTGTTATTTCAGAATTACCAAAATGAAGTTTTAGTTTTAAAGCATAGTGCTGGAAAAAGGAAAAGGACAACATCATACTAGATTTTAGAAATTAAATATTTAAAAAAGAAGGTTAGGCAAAAACATGACTTCTGAAACGCAAAGTTCAAGGCTGCCTCAAATCTTGAAGACAGCTATCATAGCCTTAATCGGCGGTATTATATTTAGTTTGAGTCATCTCCCCATTCCCTGGCTGTTAGGTCCTATGTTTGCTGTATTTGCAGCCTCCAGGTCTAAGAAAATAGGTAAATTATATTGGCCGGTGAGAATTCGGGATATCGCTTTAATTATTGTTGGGTATTCAATTGGTTTATCCTTCACAAGAAAGGCAGTAGCTGAAATCCTGGTCCAGCTTCCATCGATTTTTTTAATGACGGTGCTTCTTATTCTTTTCTGCTCCATTATCGCTTATTTTATAGCCAAATGGACGGGAATTGATTTTCCAACGATTCTGACAGGGAGCATTCCGGGAGGACTTTCCCAAATGATAACCCTTGCAGAAGAAATACCTTCTATTGATATAACAATTGTTACCTTCATGCAGGTTACCCGCCTTATGATGATTGTTGTATTTGTACCTTTGATTATCTTTAATCCGTTTTTTGGTATAGATAAAAGCAGTGTTACCCAACAGCTTGTTCACGCTGGCAATTCGGAATGGAATACTCTTTTTCCTAATATCCTTTTGTTTGCTGCTGTTGCTGTTGTATGCGCGATTGTTGGGAGAAAAATTAAGCTTCCAACAGCCTATTTGGTTGGCCCAATTCTTGGAACCACTATTCTAATTTTTGCAGGATTTGCCGGCCCTCGCCTTCCGTCTGTGGTTATGGACCTTTCTCAATTTATGATTGGTTCCTATGTAGGACTTCTCCTAAAGACCGAGAATTTGAATAATAAAAGGAAGTTATTCTCCTTTGCATTGGTAAGCGGGATATGTTTGCTGTTAGGCTCCTTTGGTTTAAGTACTCTATTAAAAACAACACATGGTTTTTCTTTTGCTACAAGTGCTCTGGCTCTTGCACCAGGGGGAATGGATCAAATGGGGATCATTGCCCATGAGGTAGATGCAGACTTGTCCATTGTGGCTGGTTATCAATTATTTCGCTTATTTTTCATCTTTTTCGTTGTTCCCCCAATGCTTAAGTGGTTTTTTAAATTAATTTTTAAAAATAAACCCAAGCGATCTGTTACATAATTGAAACATAATGTAAAATTACATCCTAAAGTTTCCTCGGGAAGTTATTAAAGGAAATAAAATTTGTTTGGTTAAAAATTCCGCGTTTAAGATGAGACCAATAGTCCCGTAGGAAGAGGCAGCTTGCCTGCTTGCTGGGATTTATTGGTTCATGATAAAAAGTATTACAACTGTTAGCCTAGTAGTAGAGAAACGAGCAAAACTACTAGGAGGTTTTAGGATGAAAAAATTTAAAAAACTAGTAATTGCATCGGCTTTATTAATTTCAATGTCACCTTTCTTTTTTGGAAAGCAGTCCGAAGCAGCCACTAGAACTCATAATGTGGGTAAGGGTGAGACATATTGGAAAATTGCTATTAAGTACGGTGTACCTGTAAATGAGATAAAGTCTATTAATCATAGAAATGGCAGCCTGCTTTATCCAGGCCAAAGACTGGCAGTACCTTATTCAGCTATTTCAAATCCAGAAAAGGAACTGATTGCACGCCTTGTACATGCAGAAGCGAAAGGTGAGCCTTATGCAGGAAAGGTTGCAGTAGCAACAGTTATTTTAAACAGGATAACAAGCTCTAAGTTCCCAAACACTGTAAAAGGTGTAGTCTATCAAAATACTAAAGGTCACTATGCATTTACACCAGTTCAAAATGGACAGATCAATAAGCCCGCCGATGCAGCATCAAGAAAGGCTGTAAATGAGGCACTTGCTTATAGAGGTAAAGGCAACGGATCGTTATATTTTTATAACCCTAGAATTTCAACAAGCAAATGGATATTTTCACGTCATACAACAGTAATAATTGGCAACCATAAATTTGCAAAATAATAGAATAAAGAGAAAAGGTGCAGAGGATGTCTTCTGCGCTTTTTTTTGTTTACATCCGGTTATTATCAGTCCTTGAGGTAAAATAAGTTTTTCGCCTTCATGGCTCTGTGGTGGTTTTTCAAGCCAGCATTCTTTAATCATGTATTTTCTCAGACGTCAGCATAGCTGCCCATTTCCGCCATTTACCTTGCATAAATTAATCTAATTCCCTTTTATTACAGAACCTCCCGTAACTGTTCCGAAATCTGCAAGCGCTATAGCACTTAGTAAGTTTGTCTGAAACATTTAGAATTTAAACAGTGAAGCACTCAGGAGGTAAAATATGCCGAAAGTACCATGTTTGTTCTTGGGAAAAAGGGTAAGATTATTATGTTTGAATATTCTTGAAAAGGAGTGGTTTATCTGAAGAAAAAACTGTTAGCGTTTACACTAACTTCATCTTTGCTATTACCATTTTATTTAGGAACGAGCAATCATTCGAAGGCTGCTGAGTCAATAACTGTGATACCCGGAGCGCACGAAGTAAATGTAACTTATTTTAATGGCAAAGACAGCAACTGGCTTACCACTAAAAATCCGCAGCAATATCAGCAGGCAACACTCTACGGTAATATCGGTCTTACACCTAACAACTGGGGAGATACCACTAGTGGGACAGGCTGGTATAAGATAAATAAACCTGCAGGAATTAAGGGGACTCAAGTAAATGGCATATTTGATGATGCCCAATTCGTAATTAGGGTTCCGGATAATTGGAATGGAAAACTAGTGGTTTCCGGAATTCCGGCCACCCGTAATGAAACGTCAACGGACCTTTTGTTTAGTGACTTTGTACTGGCAAAGGGCTATGCGTTTGTGGCTATCGATAAAGGAACACAGGGTGACGCTAGCGAAGCACCTAGCGATCCTTTTGCAAAAGTCAAAGATGCATTGGTTCATGATGATGACAGTGTAGCTGAATGGAATATGCGTTTCCGTCAGGTTACCAAAGCTGCACAAAACTATTTGGTTGAAAATTATAAAGATAAATTGATCCAGTTTTCTAAGTCTTACAACTCTGCGAAGCATTTGGTTAATAACAATCATCAAGTGCCTACATATGCAATGGGGATTTCTAATGGCGGTTATGTGGTTCGGTATGCACTGGAACATGATGGTAAGAAAAAGACAGGAGAACCTCGTCTTTTTGATGGAGGCGTTGATTGGGAAGGGGTATTATGGACAGAAAAAACTCCAAACTTAATTAGTTCATTAACGCCAGTAGTAAATAACGCTGAAAAGGCTATATATGGAACTGGAGACGAGAAAGAAAAGGCAATGAATGAAATGTATAAGGCTGGCTTGCCAAAAGGATCTGAGAAGCTTTGGCCTTATCATGATCAGGTTTATTGGTTTATTTCTTTAAATATATATCGTGATCATTTTGACCCTAACGCACCAGGCAGAATTCAATGGCCAAACTATCTTAATTTTGTAAATGGTTTAAGAGACAGAACATATGATTACATCTTTAATGATTATAAATATGATGACCGTCCACAAAGCGTTAAGGACAAAATCAAAGAAATTTCCAATACAGGAGATATCGACGTTCCTTTAATCAGCTTGACTGGTTCTCTGGATTCACTGATCTTCCCGAGTATTCATGCTGATGGTTACGATAAGCTTGTAAAAGAAGCAGGTAAAGGTGACCTTCACCGCCTTTATACAATTAATAATGGTAACCACGTTGATAGCCTTGTTTGGAGCAAAGGAGCCGATGCTGATCAAACACTGCAGCCGCTCCTGCCTTATGCACATCAGGCATTTGATTTAATGGTAGATTGGGTAGAGAATAAGAAACAGGCGCCTCAAAGTAAGTTTGTTCCATCTCCTAAAGATACTGTCAAAGTAATAGATTTAAAAACCGGTCAGGAAACTGATCCTGAATAAAAGATTAGTAAGAACCTCGGGCTTCTGGCCTCGAGGTTCTTTTTTAGCTAATCAGGGTATCCTCCAAAAAGGACTTGGCGAAAGCCGAGTTTTTCTAATATAAGTACTTTGATCTCTACGCCTCAGGTCTTATTTAAAAATAATTCTCAGGATTGTTTTTCCAAACAGCTGCCAGCGATATCATTTTAATAGAAAGAGAAAGGAGAAATGATATGTCAGCAGTTGTTGAGATTCAAAATGTTACAAAAAAGTTCAAAGGTAAAACGATTATTGACTCGTTAAATTTTAATGTAAATAAAGGAGAGGTATTTGGCTTCCTGGGTCCAAATGGAGCAGGCAAGACCACTACTATTCGAATGATGGTGGGCCTTATTAGCATGACATCAGGGGATATTAAGATTTCTGGCTGCAGTATAAAAAAAGATTTTGAAAAAGCAATAAGCCAGGTGGGAGGAATAGTTGAGAATCCTGAAATGTATAAATTCCTTACAGGCTACCAAAATCTTTTGCATTATGCAAGGATGTCAAAGGGAATCAAACAAACTCAAATTCAGGAGGCAGTCCGGCTTGTCGGCTTATCGGAAAGAATTCATGATAAAGTGAAAACTTATTCCCTCGGTATGAGGCAAAGGCTTGGGCTTGCGCAGGCACTGCTTCATGATCCCAAGGTCCTTATTTTGGATGAACCAACAAATGGGCTTGACCCAGCCGGTATTCGTGAAATGAGGGACCATTTAAGAATACTTGCAAAAGAAAGGGATATGGCAGTAATAGTTTCAAGCCATTTATTATCCGAAATGGAAATGATGTGTGACCGGATTGGAATTATTCAAGGTGGAAAGCTGATAGACGTTCAGCTGGTGAACGATTTTGTAAATGGCTCGGACAAGTTTATTGAGATGGAAGTATCCCCCAGAGAAGCTGCAATAAAATTGTTAAAACAAAGTTTTCCAGAGACCGCTGTTCAGGTAACGGAGAAGGGAATCATTATCCCATTAAGCAAAGAACAGATTCCATTTTTGGTCAGAGAAATGGCGATAGCAAATATAGATATTTTTAGTGTTAGGGAACAATCAAGAACCCTGGAAGACCGGTTCCTTGAGGTTACCGAGAAAAAGGGGGAAGCATTATATGCTTATGTTGATACAAAATGAATGGATGAAAATTATCAGGAGACCTGGAACCCTGGTAATGGTGGGATTACTTCTATTAATGGTGATTCTGACAGGCTCTGTTATCAAATATCAGCAAAATCAGACCACTGTCCAAAAGCAGATTAACTGGAAGACAGCCCTTCAACAACAGGTGGATCAATCGAAGCAGCAGCTGGAAAAGGCTTCAATGGTTACGGTTCCATCTATAAAAAGAAGTATTGCTCTAAATGAGTATCGAATTAAGCATAATTTAAATCCTAATCAAAAGTATTCGATGTGGGATTTTGTTTCGGATGGATCAGGGCTAATTCAGCTTGCAGGTCTTTTCGTGATTATCATTGCGGCGGGAATTGTGGCCCGGGGAATTTAACTGGGGGACAGTTAAGTTATTATTGATACGGCCAATTAGCAGAGGAAGATTGCTATTATCGAAATATATAACCACCATTTTGTTTGCTCTCATCATGCTGGTTACTTTATTTGTTTTTTCACTAATTACTGGGTATCTTTTATTTGGCACCCCAGAAACTGTAGTTCCTTATTTAAAGTATGTGAATGGAAAAGTAGCCGAACAAAGTATGATCTCTCGTCTGGTCGTTTTTTATGGTATAAAATCAATAACCATGCTGATGCTTTCCGCAATGGCCTTTATGATATCCGCTGTATTCAGAAACAGCTCACTAGCCATAGGCATTTCTATTTTCCTTATGTTTACTGGCAGTGAAGTAACCATGCTGCTGGCTTCAAAGTTCCACTGGGCAAAGTATATACTGTTTGCGAATACAGATCTGTCCCAATATCTTGATGGAGTACCTATGGTTGAAGGCATGACTTTTAACTTTTCTTTAACCATGTTGGTTTCATATTTTATCTTGTTTCAGGTTTTAGCCTTTGCTGTTTTCAAAAAGCGTGATGTGGCTGCATAAATGTAAATGACCTCTTCTTTAAGAAGCGGTCATTTTTTAAAGATATGCTTTAAAACGTGAAGATACCTGGGATGATTTATGGCTGTCCATAATGATAAAAAAATCATTAAAATAACAAGATAGTTTAATATGTATAAAATTTTTACTGCCCGATTGAATTCATTTTTGTTATTACCAGCCATCTTCTCCGCCCCACAAATTTAGTAATCTTTTTTTATATTATAAGACTTTTATAGCTCGACATTTGTTTGTTTTACAAAAAAAATCCCGCGTGTAGGCGGGATTAAAGCTTAAATGGGCGTCAAGGCACTGGTTTTGTCTATAAAAATAAAACTGTCATATCTTTTAGCCAGATTAGTTGGTACATAATTGCCGTAATGTTCATAGGCTGGGTCATAAACAACCCCTATAGCACGGTGGCCGGCAATCGTATCAAAAAGTGGTGTGTGAAGCAGGTCCGGAAGTAAAATTTGGTCAAAGTGTCCAGCCTTATGAAGAACCTCTTCCCAGGTTTTCTTGGTGGCTGGAGGAACCTGCAGGGTTTCTAATGGCGATCCCCATGAAGATCCGGCAATGACTGTTCCCTCGTAGGTTCCAAATCCTACTGCAAATACTTTTGATCCATGCTTTTCGCGCATGAGCTGGCCGACATTGACCATCCCTTCTTGAGCCATGTCTGTGGCACGTGCATCTCCAATATGTGTGTTATGTTCCCATACAATTACTTTAGCATCAGGTCCATAAAAATCAGACAGCCTTTCAATGGTTTCTGCCATATGACGGTCCCTTATATTCCAAGTTTCCGCATCCCCTTTTACCATGGAACGATAATAAAGCTCAGCACTTGCGGCGACTAGTGCATTAAGTTCAAGACTTAAGGATTCCTCTTCGTCAGTTGTTTCAAAAACTCGTTTTGATTGGATGTCCATCAGCAGCTTTAGAACTTCTTCTTCACAGCTTTCTGACAGGTAGGCCGTAGTCATTGCATAGTCCTGTTCATTTTTTTCAAAGGGATTAAAACAGGAAAAGGCTTTTTTAGCTACGTCAACTTCTTCAGAACCCGTCTTTTCCAAATAATTAATTATTTCCTCCATCGATTCAAACAGGCTGTACATATCAATTCCGTAAAAACCAACTTTTTTTTCGACGTTCATATTATAATCTCTGAGCCATTTAATAAAATGCTCAACGACCGTGTTTGACCACATCCATGTCGGCCAGCGTTTAAAATTGTTTTTTAAAAGGGCGTGGATATCGGTTTTAGCATCACTGTAGCCTTTACAATATCGATTAACACTGTAGCATGAAGGCCAGTCACCTTCTACTGCAACAAATGAAAATTCTTTTTTTTGAATTAATAGCTTTGATAATTCTGCTCTGATAGCATAAAATTCCGAAGTCCCATGAGTGGCTTCACCTATAAGAACGTATTTTGCATCTCCGATAACATCTATTATGGAATCAAGATCACTATAATCAGTTAGTTTCAGGGCCTTCTCCCTAACTGCTTTCACTACATCAAGGTATTGAATTAGTACCACCCCATTTTTCTTGATTGTTTCTTTTATATACGGATCAGATGTGTTTTAAACAGTTTTTATCCAGATTTACTCTCGCTCTTTGACCATACCTTTTTTTGCATAATAAAAGCCACTATCCCAATTATGGCTACGAACAGCAAGCTAACTAAAAGCCCGTAACGTATATTTTTTTCTATAACCGTACCTGATATAGCGGCCACGATTAGGGCTAGTCCAATTATTGCAAGTGTCTTATCAAGCGCTTTTACTTTAAGAAGCTTTAGGGCAGAAAGGACGATAAAGGACCAATTTAATAACAGTAAAATTCCTGCTGCTGTTGTTATATACTCGTATATTTTTCCAGGCAGCAGCAGAGCCGTGACAATGGAGGCACATAAACCAATAGCGCCAAGTCCCAATGACGGTAACGGCAAGTCCTTAAACTTTTTAAGTTTTTTTGAAAAAAAGGCGGGAGCATCTCCGTCATTCGCCAGAGTAACCAGAAGTGTTGTTACACCGAATAGCGAGGCGGTCATGGTTGAAAAGCCTGCTACAATAATGGCCCCATTAAATACATGCGGGAAGAACGGTAAATGATGATTTTCTAAGGCAGTTACAAATGGGCTTTCCTTTTCGTTAAATGCATGGAGAGAAGCCATTGTTACAGCAAATCCCAAGGATAGAACATAAATGGTCAAGAGAACGAAAAGCATAATTTTTCCTGATTTCGGGGCATCATCCTTGTTTTTTAGCTGCATGGCCATAAGGCCTATTACCTCAATACCCCCATATGCATAAAAGGCGTAAATCAATGAGGTCCAAAATCCCTTAAATCCTTTGGGAAATATCTCTCCCATCGAACCTGGAAAATTAATATGACCATTATCACCGTGTATCCAACCAAAGACAGCGGCGGCTGCAAGAATGATAAACATAACTATGGCAGCGGTTTTTATAATCGCAAGAATGTTTTCGACTTTATCAAATCCCTTTGTTCCCATCAGAACAACTAAAATAGCTAATACAGCATAGCCTGCTGCAAAAATCCATAATGGGACCTTCGGAAACCAGAACCTTGAGAGAATGGAAAGTGCGGTTAGCTGGCTTCCCATTATTAGGATATTGGAGCACCAGTAATTCCATCCGCAGCTAAATCCTGCCCATTTGCCATATGCTTTGTTGGCATAGTAGCAGAAAGAGCCTTCCTGAGGGTCCTCGGCTGTCATTTTGGCGAGCAGATTAAAAACAACATAGGTTCCAAAAGCCGCCAGTATAAAAGAAAAGACAATGGATGGTCCAGTTACTTCAATGCCAATAGTGGATCCGAGAAAATATCCAGTTCCAATGGTACAGCCAACACCTACCAGTGAAAGCTGCCACCACTTCATACTTCCTTTGCTGTTTCCCTGGTTTTGGCTCTCACCGCCAGGGCTGCAGTTTGCTTTTGCCAAATCCCCATACCTCCTTTATATTGGTTTATTATTCGAAAGAAGGGGGGGAATTATGAAATGTAATAATATTGAATTATTGGAATCAATACATAAGTAAGGGCATCCTCCTTTTGGCGGATGCCTTAGTTTGTTTATGCGTTCAGAGTTTATGAATGAAATCATGATTAGCTAAAAAGTACTTTTAATAGGAAGCATTATTAAAATCTAAACAGAGCATTCAGGCCCTGATATCCAAAATAAACTCCAAACCCGATTAAAGATAGACCCGAAATGAGAGATATTGCAAATAAGCTGTTATTTGTCAGAAATCTGCGAAAACCAGTTGTTAATGAAGCAACAAAAACATCCCAGAGGGATAGCCCGATAAAAATCATGCTGCTATATATCAAAAGCTGCTCAGTTCCATAGTTTTGTGAGGTCTTAGCTAAAACAGATCCGTAAATCCCCAGCCAAAAGAGAATGGAAAGAGGACTTGTAATTGACATCAAAAAACCCGTCATAAAACATTTCAACAGGGATTCTTTTGAACGGCTAAAATTTAAAGTAATATCTTTTGCTGAGATGATTCCTTCCACCCCAGAGTAAATGAGTACAAATCCCCCAAACAGCCATAAAAATATTTGAACAATTGGTATATCGACAAAACGGACAACACCAAGATATACCATCAGCATAAAAATGGCATCGGCAATCATCGAGCCAGCTCCAACTACCCATGCATGCCAAAAACCATTTTTAATTCCCTTATCAAGCCTTGCTGAATTAACAGGACCAATAGGCGCTGCCAGCGTTAATCCTAAAAAGATATAACTGCAAAGGAGACTCATGCTCAAGAGACTTCACTCCACTTTCCTTAAAATAATCAGCTTGTACATTTTATGCAAATGGAAAGTGGAATAGGACTTGCTAGGAAAAAGTACACGTGTACAGAAAGTATCTGTTCTGTGAATCGTTTTAAATAGCTTCCGGCATGATAAAAGGTAGACAATTTGCCGAAAGAGGGTGTTTGTATTTTAAAATCCCCACGAACAGGTATCGTCCTGCCTAGCAAGGAACATATCGAAGAGGCGCCGAAAGGGGGATTAAATGCCTATAGTCTTGCCGGAATAGGTATTGGAGGAGTAATTGGAGCAGGATTTTTTCTTGGATCGGGACTCGCAGTACGTGAAGCGGGTCCAGCGGTGTCATTAGCATTTTTATTGGGCGGCCTAATCATGATGCAGGTACTTGGTGCCATGGCCAGTATAAATGTTAACCGGCTCCAGCCAGGTTCATTCCGTGTATATGCTGAACAATTTCTCGGATCCTATACTGGTTTTCTCCTTGGATGGGTGATGTTTACCTCAAGTATCTTGGGGATTGGATCGGAAGCGATTGCGATGGGTGTTTTTGTTCACCTTTGGCTTCCGCACCTTCCCTTGCCAGTTTTGGCCACATCATTTACGATCATAATTATTTTGCTTAATATGATAAATATGCGCTTTTTTGGACGTATTGAAGCCGGTATGGCGGCTGTAAAGGTTCTTGCCCTGCTAGCATTTATTATTGTCGGTTGCTATGTGCTTATAACAAGGGGAGCACCACAAGTCTCTAGTCCCTTATCCGGATGGCACTCCTTTTTTCCAATGGGCGTTTCAGGGATGCTTCAGTCTATGCTGGTGGTAATCTTTTCTTATTCTGGTATCGGTGCAGTAGCCATGGCTGCAAGAGAAGTGAAACGGCCAAAGATTGAAATTCCAGAGGCATCAAGGATGATGTCTTTTGGTTCTATAGGTCTGTATGCCATTTCAATGCTCGTACTAGTAATGATTACTCCATGGAATTCAGTATCTCTTAAGAAAAGTCCTTTTGTTCATGCTTTTGATGTTATAGGGTTAGATTGGGGTGCTGCAGCTTTAAATATAGTAGTCCTGCTTGCAGCTTTTTCCGTCATGGCAGCTGCCTACTATGCTTCCGTTCAGATGATTGTTTCTTTATCTGTAGCGAAAAAAGGGCCCCGTTTTTTTCTTCAGCATTCCAGAAACGGTTTTTATCGTAATGCATGGATTGCAGTTGCAGCCGGAGTGCTACTTGTGGTGGGGATGAGCTTTTTGCTCCCTTCAACACTTTACAATTATTTGGTATCTGCATCTTCCTACTTTACATTTTTAAACTGGACAATCAACCTTATTGTGTATTTGATATGGAAAAAAAGAAGAGGTCAAAATGAAGCTTATGAATCGAAGCTGATTTGGGGAAGACCTGGAGCCTATGGCACGATAATAGCAATTCTATTTTTGTTTGTGATTAGTTTGAAGGTACATGATTTTCGCATGGGCTTTTATGCAGCCTTTGCTTTAGCGGCAGTTATCAGTATAGCTTACCGAATTTGGTCAAGAGAACAAAGAAGGGCCCAGAGAACAAGTGGATAACAGGACAATAAAAAAACACCTGCATTTTTGCAGGTGTTTTTATGGAGAATAGGGGGCTCGAACCCCTGACCTCTTGCATGCCATGCAAGCGCTCTCCCAGCTGAGCTAATCCCCCGGGTTAATGGTACATGAATGATTATAACGGGTGGATTGCTTCCTTGCAAGAGGTATTTTTAAATAAATTAGCTGATGCTTTCTATATCTACCTTTTCTACTCCATCCAATTCTGACATAATGTAATATACATCAGTGGTTTTATTACGGAAATCAACTGTTATTAGAACTTGAACATGGTGCAGACCATTATCCAAATCTTTTATACGGATTCTTCTGATGTTGTATTTCTTCTCCATAATAAAAGTTACAATTTTTTCAATTTGGTATTTATCATTTATATTCATATTCAGCATAATTTCTTTTTCACGCAATTGTTTTGGGCCAACTATTTTCATTATAAAAGGAATAAACTCTACACTTAAAATTAGAAGGGCTACTCCAGCGAAAGCTTCTATATAAAAGCCAGCCCCAACAGCAATACCGATACCAGCTGCTCCCCAGATCATAGCGGCTGTGGTAAGACCGGAGATACTGTCGTTTCCCCTCCTTAAAATTACCCCGGCGCCTAGGAAACCTATACCCGAAACAATTTGTGCAGCCAGCCGTAGTGGGTCCATTTGTATATTAACATCTCCGGGATGGGGGAAAGTGTAAGCAGATTGTATAGATACTATTGTTAATAAACAGCTAACAATAGAAATTACAAGACTTGTTTTTAATCCTACGGGTTTTCGTTTCAATTCTCTTTCTAAGCCGATCACAAGACCAAGTACAGCTGAAAGCCCCATTTTAAATAAAATTTCCAATTCCATATTGTCCATAGCTTCACGTCCGTTTTAGATTTAATAATACTTTTATAAGGCTAAAAAAATAACATTAAAATTATATAATGTTTATAATTTAATTTATACATTGGCTTATATAGCGTAATATTAGAGTTTTAAGGAGTTAATCACATGGAACCAAAAATCAATCCATATGCAGCTTTAATCGTTGGAGTAGTAGCTGTTTCTGCATCTGCAATTTTTGTAAAGTACTGTTATGCCCCATCCGGGGTTATTGCTTTTTACCGCCTGTTTTTCTCAGTTTTGTTTATGGTGCCTTTATTTATAGGAAAGTATAAAGCTGAACTTAAACTGATTACAGTAAAGGACTGGTTCTTTTGTTTAATTTCCGGTATATTGCTGGCTTTTCATTTTATCCTCTGGTTCGAGTCTTTAAACTTCACCTCGGTGGCAAGCTCTACTGTCCTTGTTACCCTCCAGCCTCTGTTTGCCTTTATAGGTACCTATTTCTTTTTTAAAGAAAGATTGTCAGCCAAAGCTATTTTAAGCGGAGTTATTGCAATTACGGGGAGTGCTATCATCAGCTGGGGCGATTTCAGAATTAGCGGGACTGCATTATGGGGAGATATTCTCGCGTTGATTGCCTGTGGCCTGGTAACGGCTTATCTGCTGGTGGGACAAACTGTACGTAAAAGATTATCGCTTGTTACCTATACCTTTATCGTATATATGATCAGTTCAATCACATTATTTATATACATATTTGCGAATCGGGACCCTTTAGTTCCTAGCCATAATAGTGATTGGATTTACTTTATTCTTCTGGCACTTATTCCAACATTACTTGGACATACACTTTTTAACTGGTCATTAAAGTGGCTAAGTACATCATTGATATCTATGGCAATCCTATTTGAACCTGTTGGTGCAACTATACTTGCTTATTTCTTATTAAATGAAAAAGTAATTCCTACACAATTTATTGGTGGGTTCATTGTAATAGGAGGTATTTTGCTCTTTGTTATAGATGAACAATTAAAAAAGAGAGCAACAGATCCGGTTGAGAGATAGAGAGTGGAAAATCCGCAAGTTAACAGTAAAATAAGTACAATGAAGTTTGTGCGGTTCATTTCAGTCCTGGCAGAAACCTATAGATGGCTGGATTTTTGAACAGTAGTATTTGAACCGTTTATTCAGGTTTATGTGTGAAGCAAACAATTTATAATAGGGAATCATTATTATGAAGAAATTGAGCTGCAATGCAATGTTTATATACTACTACTAGAAACTGCAATAAAAATTAAAAATTGATCTTTTAGTAATTGGATAAGTGGGCAAACCTTATGGATAATATATGAGTATTTGTCCACAATCTGTGAATAAGTTCTTAATTCCCTTCTATATTAAGGAAGAGTTATTCACTCTATGTGGATAAGGTTGTGAATAATTTTAATATCTACTACTTCTAAGGACAAAGTTGATTAATAAGGATTAAAATTTCTTAAGGTTTTTTTAAAAATTATATTGCAAACATATTTTATCCATGTTATATTTAATCTCGTCCTCAGGAAGCAAGTTAGCCAGCAAGAAAAAAGTAAAAAACATTGTTGACAACTGGCTCGGTGGATGATATATTAAGGAAGTCGCTTTTGAGCGGCCAACTAAAAAAGAAGTTGTATTGATCTTTGAAAACTAAACAAACAAAGCGTGAACAAACAAACAATAACATGATGAATTTAATTCATCAGCCAACGTAACTTTATGAGCTAAAACTCATTCTCTTTATCGGAGAGTTTGATCCTGGCTCAGGACGAACGCTGGCGGCGTGCCTAATACATGCAAGTCGAGCGGACCACTTCGGTGGTCAGCGGCGGACGGGTGAGTAACACGTGGGCAACCTGCCTGTAAGACTGGGATAACACCGGGAAACCGGTGCTAATACCGGATAATCCTTTCCTTCACATGAAGGAAAGCTGAAAGACGGTTTCGGCTGTCACTTACAGATGGGCCCGCGGCGCATTAGCTAGTTGGTGA